>JAIKYZ010000105.1 GCA_024682655.1 Treponema sp. | reverse complement strand
AGTGCTTTGAGAAGGAATACATGGCAACTGATAAGAAATTTATTCTTGAATTACCCTTAAAAATAGTGCTTACAGAAGACGGTACTTCAAACTTTATTAGTCACAACAAAAAATTATTAAGATTCCGTCTCGCTGACAATGTCGAAGAATACGGCATTTCCTTGAATAAATTTTCACCACAATCTATTCAAAGCATGATTCTTCTGGATTACATTTCCAAAATCGAAATTTCCATGTCTGAATTTGTTTCTTCCAGACAGGAAGTTATGGACCTTTCAAAGGTTATAGTTTATTCACTTTTGTATAAAAAGTTTGACCGTGATGTTTATGCCGCTTTAATTGAATGTGAATGTGTAAGAAAACATAACCGCGCAAATCCTTCAAAATTAATTGACGAAAGAACTCAAATCAGCGATAGACAGTTGAGATCTTCTTTAAGTACAAAAGAAAATGTAATTCAAACTACAAGAAAGATTATTCTTGATCCTGTTTGGCAGGCAATTATGAGTAATCCTGAATATTCTTCTGAAGAAAAGAATATTTACCTTTTAATGACAGAAAAATTCTTAAACAGACTTAGTTTAATGAGCTGGTATATCATTACTTCCTTCTACAAAAAAGAAGGTGCCAACGAAATGTTTATTGCCATCAGAAATCTTTTGAATTCTTATATGGAAAAATCAAAAGTTGCAGAATATATTTCTGTAATGGTAATGGAATTGGCTTTGAACAACGAAAACACCAATATCAGAAAAGAAGCCAGAAATATGTATGGTTCTGCAGATGATATTGATGCCTTGATTTTTGACCCTGAAGTTAGGGCTAAAATTGTAAAAGAATTACAGAGAAAACACGAATTGGTATTCCTTTCCTGGAAATTAGGCGGTGGTTCAAAATCTATTGGTAAACAGGGAAGTCTTTCTATTACCCTTTACAATAAAGATGATGAATTCCAGGAAGTTAAGGAAAATATTGAAACAGCTAAAAATGCTAATAACAACAAAAAATCTTTGATTGATTTCTATAGAGAATTGCCAGATGGTCAGGAAGGAACTGACTTAGGTTTGTATTATCTTTCTTATCTTGATGATGCTTGTAAAAAAGTAAATGTTAAGTTTGAATCTATTGTAAACCAGTTCTCGGCAAGTGATCTTACCGTTATCAACTTGAATTTCAACTTCTAATATGCGTAGATCTTCTTTAATTTTATTAATTTTGCCTCTTTTCTTATCTCTTTTTCTCTCTTGTAGTCAAACTACGCCTGAAATGAGAGCGGGCTATGCTGCTTTATTATTTAATTATTTTGAAGATGATTCCCAGCCACTTGTAAGATTGTCCTATTTTGGGCAAACTGAAACAAATCCCCAGCGTATTCAGGAAATTGAAGTAAAATCTTTAAGTAGTAATTTAAGCTGGTATCTGACAGATTTGATAAAGATTCAGGAAAATAAGAAATTTTATGTAGGATCTAATAATATGGCTATGCCTGCTAATGAAGCTTTTCCTAAGGGATTGTATCAGGTTACCTTTACAACTTTTGACGAAGAGACTTATTCTATGAATTTTAATCTAAACTATGATTCTTCTTTATATGATCTTAAAAATGAAGAATTAGAATCTTATGTTAGTAAAAAATCCTTTAGGAAAAATGTAGCAGCTTTTGACGATAATGATGTTTTACTTTTTTCTTCAGATTTAGAAAAAGGTGATAGTTCTTTTGAACAATTATTATTCGATAACCCGGAAGCTGTTTATTATAAAGATGTATATATTTCTAGTAATAAATCAGTTTATTTGATTTTCCCTCAAAAACTGATTGAATCAAAATAAATTAATATAACAGGATTGAAAGATGAACCAAAAGGAAAAAATTAATCTAAAAGAAGAAGCGGATAATCCAGACCCTTTACCTTCCTCCTCGGAAAAAAAAGATTTTAAGGATATTCAGGAAATTACAGCCAGAAGAGAAATTAAAACTTATGTTTTAAGAATTGGAAGAATGACTGCAGCCCAGGAGAAGGCTTATCAGGAATTATCAGCAGCTTGGTGTATTCCATTTGAAGAGAAAAAGTTAAATTTTGTAGATATTTTTGGAAACACTAACCCAATTATTATTGAAATTGGCTTTGGAATGGGGGATGCAACCGCCGTTTTAGCCGAAGCAAATCCAGATATCAACTATATTGGAATTGAAGTTCACCGCCCTGGAGTTGGTAAACTTTTAAACGAAATCAATAAACGAAAATTAAACAATCTTTATATAATTGAACACGATGCAATGGAAGTTCTGGAATATATGATTAATGATAATTCAGTAAATGGATTTCATATATTTTTCCCAGATCCTTGGCCTAAAAAAAGACACCATAAAAGAAGAATGGTACAGCGCCCAAGAACTGATATGCTGTCTAAAAAATTAATGAAAGGCGGATATTTTTATTTTGTTACAGACTGGTTTGAATATGCTGAATTTGCTCTGGAACAATTAAATCAGACCCCTGGCCTTAAAAATAAGTACAATGATTTTGCAGAACCTCAGCCATGGCGTAAACAAACCAAATTTGAACGTAAGGGCCAGGCCGCAAATAGACCAATTACAGAGTTGTTTTTTGAAAAAGAGTAATTATATTAACTATTATGAGTGATTTATTTGATATTGCAGATGCAGAAGAAAAAAATAAAAAAATTAAAGAACTGGAAACTTTAATTCAAAAATACCAGAAGTCTTATTATGATGGTGAAGGTGAAATCTCAGATGCAGAATTTGATAAGCTTTGGGACCAGTTAAAAGAATTAAATCCATCCAGCCCAATTTTACAAAAAGTTGGGGCAGATAATGGAAATTTTGCAAAAGTAAATCACATAATGCCAATGGGAAGTCAGGAAAAAGCTGCAAATCCAGAGCAGTTTTTAGCCTGGGCCCAAAAACACAATTATGATTCTTATCTTGTTGAGTATAAACTTGACGGAGCCTCTCTTGAACTTCAGTACGAAAATGGTTATCTAAAAAAAGCCGTTACCCGTGGTGATGGGACAATTGGTGATGACATTACTGCAAACGCAAAAAAAATGCAGGGAGTTCAGGCTGGAATTTATAAAGATGGTCATTTAATTCCTTACACAGGTGGAATTCGCGGTGAAGTAATTATGACTCACGAGATTCACCAGAAATATTTTTCGGACAAGGCTAATTGTAGAAATGCTGCCAATGGTTTAATGAAACGCAAAGATGGAAATGGCAGCCAGTATTTAACTTTAATCACTTATGATGCTCTTTCTACCGATGGAAAATCTTATTTTACCAATGAAGAAGAAAAAATCCGCTTTTTAATGGACTGTGGTTTTAATGTTGTAAAACTGGTCATTTGTAAAGATGCCGACCGGGTTATTGCTTACAGGGCAAAAGTAATGGAAGAAAGAAAATCTATTCCATACGATATTGATGGTCTTGTAATTAAAGAAAAAAGAATTGATTTAGAAGATGCCAGTAGGGCCCGTCCAGACCGCCAGATTGCCTTTAAATTCAGTCTGGAAGAAGCGGTTTCGGTTTTAAGAGAAGTTGAATGGAGTAAAAATGGTGGAACTTATACTCCAGTCGCAATTTTTGACGAAGTGGACCTGAACGGAACTAAAGTAAAAAGAGCAAGTCTTGCAAATCCAGATACAATGCGTAAATTGGGAGTTCAAATTGGAAGCCATGTTGTAGTAGTAAAACGTGGAGAAATCATCCCAAAAATCGAAAATGTAGTGGAAGAAAAAAATATCCAGACTTCTCCGGTAATTTTTCCTCAGGTATGTGAAGTTTGTGGCAGTAAATTAATTGACGAGGGTTCAAGACTTTTCTGTCCAAATAAAAATTGTTCTAAAAGAATCTTACATCAACTCTTAAAGTTTCAGGATGTCGTTGATATCAGGGATTTGGGAGTAACTTTAATTACCCAGCTTTTTAATGATAAGAGACTTACATCAATTTCTGATATTTACACTTTAACTGCCCAGGAATTAGTTCCATATTTTTTAAATGAAGAAAGTATGGAAGCGGGAAAAGAATCTTTAGGGGCAGAAAAAGTTTACAAAAGTATTCAAAATCACAGAAATCTAAAATTATCTGTTTTTATTGCAGGTTTTGATATTGAAGATTTTGGCGAAAGCAGGGTAGAAAAATTAATTGATGCAGGCTTTAATTCTCTGGAAAAACTTTTAAATGCAAGCCAGGAAGAAATAACCCAGGTTTATGGCTTTGCCCAAATAACTGCTAAAATGATTGTAGAAGGCCTTGCCGAAAATGCCGAGGAAATGAGACAACTTATTTCGCAAGGTTACATAAAGATTGAAGAGGCTGGAAATGGAAAACTTTCTGGAAAATCTTTCTGTTTTACCGGTGAACTTAGAAGTATGAAAAGAGCCGATGCCGAACAAATTGTAAAAGCAAATGGTGGAAGCATAAAATCATCTGTAACAAAAGATTTGTCTTATCTTGTTACAAATGATACTACTTCGGGTTCTTCTAAAAATGTAAAAGCTGCAAAGTTTGGAATTCCTGTAATAAACGAAGAGGAATTCCTCAAGCTCTTATAATTCTTCAAAAGTAAAATTCTTTACAAAGAAATCAGGTCTTACGGCAGTTCCATTTAATCTAATTTCCCAGTGGAGATGTGGTCCTGTTGCAAGTCCAGTTGAACCAGATTTTCCAATCAACTGTCCCTGTTTTACATAATCTCCTTCTTCTACCTTCATTTCGGAAAGGTGATAATAAAGGCTGTAAAGTCCAGGCAGGTGTTCAATAACAATGCTGTAACCTGTTGTAATTCTATTTTCTGCCATTACAACCCGTCCTTCTGCACAAGAGGTAACACTTGAACCTTCCGGAATACCAAAATCATCGCCGTAATGAAGACTTGTTGAAGTTTTACCGTTTGAATAAATGAATTTTCTTCTGTCTCCAAAATAGGCTGTATATCTTTTTGATTCAGTTGGGTAAGTAAAGGCTTTTAAGTTAAAAACATCCTCTGGCATAGAGGTAAAGAGAATGTCATTTAATTTATCAATTTGTTTTGCTCTTTGTGGACTATTATCGCTTCTAATTTCAGTATTTTTCTGGTCCAAAGGAATATCTTCCTGATTGAATTCCCTGCCTTGGAAAGTAATTGGAAGGGTAAATTCTTTATCATTATCACCATCAGCAAGATTAAAAATTACTTTTACCGAAAAATTACCTTCTGTAATCCATGGAGAAAGTGGTACTCCTGCTAACATTTCTACAGAAGAACTGCTTTTCTTTTTGGAAATTGAATAAAAAGGTGAAGATTCAATAACTTTTTTATCGCTGTAAAGTTGAAGAAGGGCCTTTCTTTCATTTTCTGTCTTTAATTTTTTATGATTCTTTGGAGTTGTAATTTTCATTCTGGCAAAAATGGCATCTCCTGGAATCAAAATATCATTATATTCAAATTCAATTGAATAATTTTCATCAGAATATTTTGCGCTTGTTGCAAAGATATTAGAAAAAATTGTAAGTAAAATTGTTGTAAGTATAATAATTTTTTTCATATTAGTTCCCTGAAATTAGATTTTAATTATTTCAAACTGCTTTGTAATATTTCCCCTGAAATAGTTTTTACTGATTTTATATATTATATCATAATTCTGACTGATTTTTATATCATTATTTAATCTTTCCCCCTGATTCCACAGCATTGCAGGAACTTTTATTTTTCCCATATTGAAATTCATTTTAAGACTGTAAGGGGCTTTTGAACCTCTCATTTCGGCTTCAAAAAGATTTGCCTCTTTAGTAAGGAAAGTTAATTCAGAATTTTCATTTCCATAAGGTTCAAAAATATCAATTAAATTAAAAACCTCTTCCGTAAAATATTGACTTGGGATTTCTGCATCAATTTCGATTTGTGATTCCCCCAGGTTTTCTGAAATTTGCGGCAGTCTTTCTTTTACTCCCTGTAAAAAAGCCTCAAGTTTACCCCGTTCAAAACTAAAGCCCGCTGCAAAATTATGACCTCCGTGATTTATAAAAAAATCTCCAAAAGAATTTAGAAAATCTGTTGCAATTAAAGTTCCTTTACTTCTGATTGAACCGATACAAATATCATCAGAAAAAGTAATTGCAATTGCCGGAAGATTAAAATCGGACATCAGTTTATTTGCAAAAAGGCCTGTTAATCCTGGTTTTATGACAGGGTCTACAACAAGACAGACTTTATTTTGATGTTCTTCAATACTTTCTTTTGCTTTTTCCTGAACTTTATATGCGGTTTCAAGAACAAGATTTTTTCTTTCATCATTTAAGGCAATTACTTCTTTTGCAAGTAAAACTCTTTCTTTTGAATCTTGGGATAATAAAAGTTTTACAGAAATATCAGGATGGCCAAGTCTTCCGGTTGAATTTAATACTGGATTAATTTTCCAGGACATCTCAAGAGAATTAAGATTTTCGTAACCCGGAGTGGAAATTCCCATTTCTATAAAAAGTTCTGCAAGGCCCGGTCTAGGTCCGTCTTTTTTAATTGATTCAACGCCTTTTTTTACAAAGATTCTGTTTTCGTTTTTCATTGGCATAATATCTGCCAGAGAAGAAAGGGCTACCAGCTGTAAATCATATCTTTCTTCTTTGTATAATTTTGGGTACTTATTTATAAAAATTGCCCGGCAGAAAGAAAGATAAATATTATAAATTGTGTTGATTCTTGATTTTTCTTCAACTTCGTATTTTGTAAGAAGTGATTTTTCCTGTAATTCCAGAATCGATTTATTTTTAATTGATGGAATTAGGCTTTCAACCTGTGAATGTAAATCATAAATGTTAAAATCAATGTTTGAACCGAAAATTTGTCTTAAAATATCTTTAGTTTTTTTTGCGTCCCAGGCGTAAATCATTGTGCTTTGTAAAAATTGGGGAAATCTCAAATCATAGATAGAAGTTTTTCCTATTTCTATAACTTCCGAAATCTCTTTAATCTTTACATTGTTTTTGATTTTAAGACAGTTAATCAGGTAACGATTATTTTCTAAATCTTCACAAATATCAAAAATTGCAATTTCTGAATCATAAAAATCTGTGGAAGAATAGCGTAGGGCAGAGGCCAATTTAAATGCAACTGCGGCGCCAGAAATATCCTTAAAGGGATAAGTAGAATCTTCAAGTTTTGGATCAATAATTAAAATTGCTTCAGGTAATTTTTCCTGGGGATTATGATGGTCTGTTACAATTACGTCTATTCCCATTTGATTTGCAAAAGCAACTTCATCAAAACAAGAAATTCCACAGTCTACCGTTATGATTAAAGAAACCTCTTTCTGGGCATATTCTTTTACAGCGTCGATTGTAAGTCCGTAAGGTTCATCTCCGCAGGGAACTTTCCAGTAAGTTTCAATTCCCATATTTTTCAGTTGATTGTAAAGAATGGCCGTACTTGTGATTCCGTCAACATCACTGTCTCCAAAAATCAAAACTTTTTCTTCTTCCTCTTTTGCCTGAAGAATTCTTTCAACTGCATCTTCCATGTTTGGAAGTAAAAAGGCCTGATGGGTAAATCTGAAATCATCTTCCAGATAGTACATGATATCTTTGCCCTGAGTAATTCCACGTCGAACAAATATTGAAGCTAATATCTGATCTATTCCATACTTATTGCACAAAGGTAAAATCTGCTCCTTTGTGATTGGTTTTTTAATAAAGTTTTCCAAAATATATTTCCTAATGAGTTATTTACAATATTAATTAATTTGATTGTAACTTTTTATGAAGTTAAATTGCCTTAAAAATTAATAAATCTTTTTCCGGCTCTTTATCAGAATAAGTTACGGCCTGGGACAGTTGATTTAAGGCCCCTTCAAGACATTCCTGATCTTTTCCGTAAATGTCCATAATCAAATCACCCTTGTGAAGATAATCTCCACTTACGGCATTTAATACCATTCCTGCATCTGGACAAACAGAATCACTGGTTTTATTTCGACCAACTCCAAGAGTAACTCCTGCAATTCCTGTCTTGTAGGCATCTATAAAAATATATCCGTCTTTTTGGGCAAATAATTGGCTTTTATAAGGAGAACGTCTTTTTCCAAGCTGGGACATAAGTTCTTCTTTATTTCCCCCCTGAACCTGAACATTTTCAAGGAATTTTTCAAGGGCTTTTCCAGAAGCTACCGCCTCTTTACATTTTGCCAGGGCCTCTTCCTTGTTTTTAGCAAGTTTTGCCATCATTAACATTTGAACTGCAAGGGCGTAAGTAACTTCCATTACATCTTGAGGACCTTTGCCCTGTAAACATTCAATGCTTTCTTCAATTTCCAGAAAGTTACCAATCTTTTTTCCAAGTGGAGTATTCATGTTGGTAATAAGAGCTGAAGCTTCTTTTCCCATTGCTTTTGAAGTATTTACAAGGAAATTTGCCAAAGTTTCAGCGTCGGCCTTGGATTTCATAAAGGCACCAGAACCATATTTTACGTCAAAAACCAGACCGTCTGAACCTTCTGCAATTTTTTTAGATAAGATACTTGCCGTAATTAAAGGTACAGATTCTACAGTCCCGGTAACATCCCTTAGGGCATATAAGATTTTATCTGCCGGTGCAATATCTTTTGTCTGACCAATCATGGCATAACCATATTTGTTTACAACTTCAATAAATTTTTCTTTTGATAACTGGGTTGTAAAGCCCTTTATTGATTCAAGTTTATCTAAGGTACCGCCAGTATGACCAAGGGCTCTTCCACTCATCATTGGATCGTGAAGTCCACAGGCTGCAACAATTGCTGCAAGGGGTAGAGAAAGTTTATCTCCAACTCCACCGGTTGAATGTTTATCTACATAGATAATATCTTTATTTTCATTGTTTTTATGAAAATCAATTACCTGGCCTGAATATAGCATAGAAGAAGTTAAATAACCTGTTTCTTCAAAAGTCATTCCGTTAAAGAAAATTGCCATCAACCAGGCAGACATCTGATAGTCTGGAATACTGCCATTTGTACAGCCGTCTATCATAAATTGGATTTCTTCTTTTGTATTTGGCTGAGAGCCCTGTAAAACTCTCTGACCTTTTTCGTTTGTTACAAAGATTCCACGCTTTTTGATAATAATATCTGTCGCTCTCATAAGATTCCCGCCCCCGTTTCTATTGAGTTTAGTTTGTTTCCAACATTCTTTTCGATTAGATAAAATACCAGTTTCCTGATTTCCTGGTAAGATTCCTGGTCAATTTTTATTTGTCTGACCTCTTTAGGATTTTTAGTGTTCAGAGCATCTAAATATCTAATCGCCTGTAATTTTAAGGGCAGGAGTAAATTCTGATTTTCTCCCACCTGATTAAAAGTCGATTCAACACAATCCTTACAAAGAAAAGTGTTATCAAGAATATTATAGTATGAAATTTCCTTCATATCAAACTTTAAGTCTATAAAAGATTTATTACAATTTTCGCATTCCTTTACATCCGGATTTACGCCAAGTAAAATTAAAAATCTCCACAAAAATCTTATAAGGCCCAGTCGACTTTGTTCTTCATTGCATAATTCCATGCCGTCTAAAAATCCACAGACATATTTAAAACATTCCTGAGGGCTTCCCGCTGCGTGAGTTTTTATAGAAAGTTCCGCTGCAAGACTTGCGGCATAAATTTTAAAAAGATTTTGACTAAGGTTTGGATGATAGTTTTTTACATCAAAATCACTTATCTTAGTTTGATTTTTTTCTGGACTTTCATATAGCCAGATTGTCCCCGCATTATAAAGAGAAACAAGGGATCTTAATTTACTTTTGGGGCCGCCATATAATGTAGCGTAAATTATTCCCTTGTCTGGGGTTAGAAGAGTAACATTTGAATTATTTTCTCCCGCAGGCTTTAGACTTAAAACCAAAGCCTGGGTTTGATAGGATCTGTTCAATTATTAATTTTTACCCTGTCCGTAATAAGCATTTGGACCGTGTTTTCTCTGGTAATGTTTATTAATAATGTATTCAGGTAAAGTTTTGGCCTGAGGATTAACCGACAGAGTAATCATAGCCATTTTACAGATTTCTTCTAAAACTGTTGCATTATAAACGGCTTTATCTGCATTTTTTCCCCAGCAGAAAGGTCCATGTCCTCCGCAAAGAACCATATTTACTTCAGAAGGATTTAAATTTTTTTCTTTGAATAAGTTTATGATTGAAAGTCCTGTTTCATATTCATAATCTTTTTCTACGGCTTCTTTGGAAAGGTAAGGGGTACAAGGTACAGAAGTCTGAATATGATCTGCGTGAGTTGTTCCAAAAAGAGGAACATCATATCTTGCCTGAGCCCAGCCTACCGCATAAGTAGAATGAGTATGAATAATTCCGCCAATTTCTGCCTTATCCTTAAGCCCAAATTCCTTGTACAATACCGCATGGGTTGGGGTATCGCTAGATGGATTTAATTTTCCATCAACTTTTTTTCCTTCCACATCTACAATAACCATACTTTCTGGACTTAATTCTTCGTAAGGAACTCCAGAAGGTTTAATTGCAAAAACTCCCTTTTCTTTATCAAAGGCACTTACATTTCCCCAGGTGTAAAGAGCCAGATGATTTTTTGGAATCTGCATATTTGCAAGGTAAGCTTGATTTCTAATATCTTCGTATAACATTTTAATCCTCCCTTAAAATCAAATACCGCAGGTTGTTTCAACAACCGAGGATATTTGATTCGCAATATAAGAGTTTCGTAAGAAACTCTAAGTTAAATTGAATGGCGATATTTCAGCCATTCAATTTTAACATCCGTAATTTTTCTATTTCTTCAACAAAGCGGCAAAAGGATTATAAGTTTCGCCGTCATCATCTTTTTGAGAAGACATATATTTTTGGGCAGTTTTATCCTGTTCTACACTGCTTGCAGGACGTAAAGAGATTCTTTTTTGTGCAGGGTCAATTTTATCTACAACAACACTCATTTCCTGGCCTGTTTTATAAACTTTCTTAAGATTTGTATTTGAACTTACCCCTTCCAATTCGCTGATATGTACAAGGCCGTCAATTCCAGTAGAAAGATTTACAAAGATTCCAAAATCCATAATCTTACTGATTTTTCCGTCAACTTTTGTTCCAACTGGGAATTTTGAAAGGGCTTCTTCCCAAGGATCTTTTTGCAAAGCCTTAAGACTTACACTAACTCTTTCATTTTTCCAGTCAGTTTTTAATACCTGAACCTTTATTTCCTGTCCAACTTCAAGAATATCAGAAGCATCTGAAACTCTGTCGTAAGACATTTCGCTGATTGGAAGTAAAGTTTTAAATCCAAAAACATCAACAAAAGCCCCGAATTTTTCCAGAGAAAGGACTTTTCCTTCTACGATTGCACCTTCGGTAATTTGACCGGCAAGTTTTCCAAGATTTGCGGCATATTCACTTTCGCCAATTTTACGATTTGAAAGAATTACATCTCTTCCATCATTTTTGAATTCTGTAATGACAAAAGTCATATTTCTTCCAACGTAAGCAGAAGCTTCTTCCCGGTTTTTAAATCCCATCTGTGAATATGGACAGAAAGCACGGGCATTTCCAATTTTAACTTCGTAACCGCCCTTAATTTCTTTTTCAACATGACCTTCAACAGGGATAGAATTTTTATATGCATTTTCCAGCATTGAAGAATCTGCTTTTTGGCCTGCTAATTTTGTTGTAAAACGCATTTCGCCGCCAACTTCGCCAGTAAAATAAACTTTAATTTTATCGCCCTCTTTTAGGCTAACATTTCCCTCTTCATCTGCTAATTCAGCTCTATCTACAATACCTTCTGATTTTGCACTTAAATCAATAAAAATTGTGCTGTCTGTAATGGCAACTATTTCTGTTTCAAAAGGTTCGCCAATCTGAAATCTATTCTGCATTTATATCTCCTGTAAAAATTAATTTTGCTTAAAACTAATATAATACTTTTTACACTCTTAGTCTTGATTTTAGCTATTACATTCTATAAATTTAGCCTATGAATAAACTTAAAACTATTGTCCTGGTTAGTGGTGGTGGAACAAACCTCCAGGCCTTAATTGACTATCAAAAAGCAAATGAAGATTGTCCCTATGAAATTGTTTGTGTAATAAGTGATCACAAAGATGCTTATGCCCTGGAAAGAGCAAAAAATGCCTCTATTCCTACTGCTATTACAAGCCCCTACAGCATTATGGGTAAAGAAAAAGCCCAGGCCGCAAGCCGTGATGAAAAAAGACTTGCAGTTTCTGATGCCGTTTTAAAAATCTGTAAGGAATATGAGGCTAAGGCAATAGTTCAGGCAGGTTGGCTTACAGTTTTATCTGGTCAGATTCTAGAAGATTATAAGGATATGATTATAAATCTTCACCCGGCCCTTTTGCCTAAATTTGGTGGAGTTGGAATGTGGGGACATCATGTTCACGAAGCAGTTTTAGCAGCCGGCGAAAAAGAAAGCGGTTGTACAATTCATTTGGTAAGCAGCCAGTGCGACGGCGGAAAGATTTTAATTCAGAAAAAAGTTCCTGTTTTGCCTGGAGATAATCCAGATACTTTGTATGAAAGAATTGCCCCGGAAGAACACAAGGCAATTGTAGAAGGCCTTTTACTTTTGTGTAAATAAAATCAAAAAAACATAAAAAAAGGGAATTTTCCTAGTGGAAGATTCCCTTTTCTATTTAACTTAGCTTTACTTGAAATTAGAGAAGTTTAAATTCAAGTCCTAAGTTTGCATAAAGTACACTTCTCTTAAATTCAAGAAGTGAACCTGACTGAAGTGTAGACAAATTGATTTCCTTTTTCTGTAAATCAAGAGTATAAGAGCCACCTGCAACTAAAGCTAAATGTTTATTGAAGTAGATTTTAGCATTTGCACCAGCAGTAATACCCCAAACAGCCTTGTTTACACTGATTTCTGGTAAAAGAGCTTTTACAGCTTCTGTCGCACCTGCAATTGTATAATCTGTTCCCAAAGAGAAAGAAAGATTTGGACCTAGACCAAGACCTAAACCAATAGGACCAAGTTTAAAATCTGCCCAAATCATAAGGGGTACATCAAGTAATAACTCTTTATAAGTAGAAACTTCATTTCCATCGTCATCTGTAACGCTTACTTTGTTCTGTCCAATATTAGCACCAAGCTGTAATCCAACAGGACCAAATAAACTAGCATCTACATAAACTCCACCACCATACAAAAGATTAGCACGAGATTCTGCATCTCCTACAATTTCTGTAACATCAGCCATTGCACCGTCTACAGAAGTACCAACATTAGCACCAAGAAGACCTTTTGCACCAATACTAAAATTCAGTGCAAATGAAGAACTTACCATACCAAGAGCTAAAAATGCTGCTAAAATTATCTTTTTCATATCATATCCTCCTTATAATGTGATTGATATAAATATTCTAAATCAAACCATATTACATGGCAAATTATAGACCATTTAATTAATAAATCCTGAAAAAAAATTAAGAATTTACTATTTTTTTAATTGCCTCTAACAATTCACTGTATTCTGTAAAGGCAGGATACTGTGGATAATCTTTAATAATCTGTTCTGTTGAACGGAAAAGGAAACCCGCTTTTGAAGCCTGAATCATTCCCAAATCATTAAAACTATCTCCAGAAGCAATTGTATCATAACCAATTGATTGAAGAGCTTTTACAGTTGTTAATTTGCTTTTTTCGCAGCGCATTTTATAACCTGTAATTTCACCGGAAGGAGAAACTTCAAGAGAGTTACAGAAAATTGTTGGCTGGCCGAGTTTTTCCATAAGAGGAGCGGCAAACTGACTAAAAGTATCGCTAATGATAATTGTCTGGCAGAAAGATCTTAATTCATCTAGGAATTCTTTAGCACCTGGCATTGGATCAATTTTTTTAATTGTATCCTGAATTTCTTTAAGACCTAAACCACGTTCTTTTAAGATTCCCAGTCTAAACTGCATCAATTTATCATAATTTGGTTCATCACGAGTTGTTCTTCGTAACTCTGGAATACCAACAGCATCAGCAAAAGCAATCCAGATTTCTGGAACCAAAACACCTTCAAGATCAAGACAAGTAATGTACATAATAATTCCTCTGTTTAAGTTACAACTTTGGTTAAGAATAGATTATTTATTGAAATATGTCAAAGAAAAGACTAAAATTACTCAATCTAAACAAAATATTATGGCTCAAAGAAAAAAATCAACTTCAAAGACAAAATCAAAAAAATCCTCAAAGGTAAAACTTTCAAAGGGAAAGGTACATATTCCTGCCTATAAGATTATTATCTTCTGTGCAGTAATAATTGTAGTCTGCATAACATTTTTATTAATCACTACAATTGCAAATTCAGAAAGTAAAGACCCTGCCCTGACTGCAATTACAGAAAGATTTGAAGATATCAAAGATAATACTTCTGCAAAAATTGAGGAAAAATCAAATAAATCAAAAGAAGAAAGAAAAACTCAGGAAAATAAGCAAAATAAAAGTTCTGCCCCAAAAAGTGAAAATGTAAAAAAGGCAGAAGAAAGTCCTAAGCAAAAAAATCTAGAAAAAAGTCCGGCCCCAAAATCAGAAAGCCCAAAAGTTGTAAAAACACCCCAGCTTGTAGAAAATCAAGATTCCGCAAAAAACAATAAAAAAGTGGAGACTTCAAAAGAAAAAGCCGGGGAAAGCAAAAAAGAGGAAAGTAAAAAGCCCGCTGCACCTGCCGCTCCTGTAAAAAAAGATTACAATTTTCCAAAGGCAGTAGCTTCGGCCCAGTTGATTTTTGTTTTTGATGATGGTGGACAAAATCTTAATCATCTTGAAAAATTCCTGGAATTACCTTTCCCAGTGACTATTGCTGTTTTACCTCAGATTACTTATTCCGTAGAATCTGCAAAAAGAGTAAGAAATACTCCGGGAAAAGAACTGATTTTACACCAGCCAATGCAATCTATAAATTCAAATGTAAATCCTGGTCCTGGAGCAATTACTCCTGATATGGACGAAGATCAGATAAAAAGTATTTTATTTACAAATATAAATCAGATTGGCCCAGTTGCAGGTTTTAATAATCACGAAGGTTCTGCAATTACCGCCGATGCCCAGAAAATGGAAGTAATTCTTAGAGTTGCTTCTCAGGAAGGCATTTACTTTTTGGACAGCCGAACAAACAAAGACACTCAGGTTCCTTATGTTGCCGGGGAATTAGGTTATTCTTACTACGAAAGAAATATCTTTTTGGATAATGTAAAAACAAGAGCTAATGTTCTTTCTGAATTGGAAAAAGGCCTGGACTATGCCAACAAAAAGGGAAGCGTTATAATGATTGGGCATGTTTGGAGCGGAGATTTTCTTCCTGCCATTCTTGTAGAAGTTTATCCTGAATTAAAGGAAAAAGGTTATACTTTCAGTCTTGTAAGTACAAGCAAGGCAAGAAAAAATTAATTTAATTAATAGAAAATAATTGCTTTATTATAGAGGTTTTTAGATGAAGGTTTTAGGAATTGAATCAAGCTGTGATGAAACAGCCTGTGCCATTGTTGAAGATGGAAAAACTATTTTAAGTAATGTTGTTGCTACTCAGATTCCTTTTCATCAGATTTATAAAGGGGTTGTTCCAGAAATTGCTTCTAGAAAACACGTAGAATGGATTTTACCGGTTGTAAAACAGGCCCTTGCCGAAGCAAATATGACTTTAGACGAGGTTGATGCTATTGCGGCTACTAACAGACCAGGACTTATGGGCTCTTTGATGGTTGGCTTTACCTTTGGAAAAACTCTGGCCTGGGCAAAAAATAAACCTTTTATTGCAATTAATCATATGCTGGGACATTTATACGCAGCCCAGTTAGAGACTGACGTCCAATATCCATTTTTAGGGCTTTTAGTTAGCGGTGGACATTCAATCATTTGTAAAGTAAATAATTTTGATGACCTGGAAATATTGGGTACCACAGTTGATGATTCTGTTGGAGAAGCTTTTGACAAGGTAGCAAAGTATTACGGCTTGGGTTATCCAGGTGGAGTTATAATTGATAACCTTGCTAAAAAAGGCGATCCAAAAGCAGCCCGATTCCCAGTTCCTAAACTTGATGAAGTTGAACATAAATATGATGTTTCTTTTAGCGGACTTAAAACTGCCGTAATTCACCAGTGCGATCAGTTCTGGCAGGAAGGTTATGAACATTCCACAGAAAATATGTGTGCAGCCTTTCAGGAAACAGCAATTAAAACTTTGGTTTCAAGATTAATCAAAGCAGTTGATGATACTGGCCTGAAAACCGTAGTTTGCGGTGGTGGTGTTGCAGCAAATTCCAGACTTAGAGCAATGTTAGCCGAAAGAAAAGATATTAATTGTATTTTCCCTCCATTAAAACTTTGCGGCGATAATGGAGCAATGATTGCCGGAGTTGCCTATCATTTCTTACAAAGAGGTGACAGAAGCGGCTGGGATACAATCACCTGTGCAAGAATTCCTCAATTCAAAAGAGGTCTTTCTCAAGTAAAAAGATAAATAAATTGATTTCTGTAAGCGATTTTTACAAAAATTTATTTGGCCAGAAAGTTTATAAAATCTCTTTAGATGCCGGCTGCACTTGTCCAAACCGGGATGGAAGTAAGGGGCTTGCAGGCTGCAGTTTTTGTTCAGCAAGGGGCAGTGGTGATTTTACTCCTCAAAAAAATCTTTCGATTACAGAGCAGATTCAAATTGCAAAAAAACTTGTAAACTCTAAATTTTCCAGAAAAAATAAAAGACTTTTGGAAGAAAATCCAGAAGTGGAAATAAAAGAGGGCAAATACATAGCCTATTTTCAGAATTTTACCAATACTTATGGAAATCCCCGGGAATTAAAAGCAAAGTGGGAAGAAACCCTGTCCCAGGAGGGAATTGTAGGTCTTGCCCTGGGAAGTCGTCCCGATTGCCTTAATGAAGAAATGCTGGAGATTTTGGCCCAGCTTGCAGAAAAAACTTTTATACAGGTAGAACTTGGTCTTCAAACAGAAAATGATGAAAGTGCCCTGTATTTTAACCGCTGTTACCAGACTTCAGTTTACGACCAGGCTGTAAAAGCCCTGCACAAGGCATCAAAAAAAATCCACGTGGTAACCCATTTAATTTTTGGACTTCCTAATCCTGATTTTCCCCGGGGTATTGAAGACAAGGCTCAGATATTAAAAAGCGTAAAAAGAGTTATTCAGGCAGGAAGTGACGGTATAAAAATCACTGTACTATATATATTAAAAGGAAGCGGCTTAGAAAATCCCTACAAACAAAAAGAATTCCCAGCCCTAAGCCAGGAAAAATATTTTGAACTTGTAGAAGAAGCCCTTAAACTTATGCCTTCCCAAATGGTAATTCACAGGTTAACCGGAGACCCTCCCAAAAATTCTTTAATCGCCCCGGAATGGGTAAAAGACAAAAAGAAAAATCTAAACCGGGTAAACCAATTATTAAAAATTTACAGCCAGAAATAAGAAAAAGTCCGGCCTTTCTAGTTATATTTTTTTATCTCTGCTAAACTAGGGCCATGAAATATTTAATTTGTTCTGATATTCACGGTTCTTTGACCGCTTTTGAAAAAATTATAGATTTTTTTGATTCTTTTAACTGCGATAAACTTTTATTGCTTGGAGATTTACTTTACCACGGGCCAAGAAATCCCCTGCCCCAGGGCCACAATCCTAAAGAGCTGGCCATAAAATTAAATTCCCTGGCTCATAAAATAATTGCCTGCCGGGGTAACTGCGACGCTGAAGTTGACCAGATGGTTTTGAATTTTCCGCTTATGGGCGACTACTTCCAGATAATTGACCAGGGTGTAAGTATTTTTGCAAGTCACGGCCACATTTACGCACCGGTACTTAAAAATGGAAAGCTACCAAAAGGCTGCGAATCTGCAAATAAAAAAATTATTGTAAATAATCCAAGCCTTATTCTTTATGGCCACACTCACGTTCAACTTCTGGAAAAAAATGAAGAAGGAAATTTAATCTGTAATCCAGGTTCTATCAGTCTTCCAAAAGAAGATTCTCCAGCAGGCTTTGCAATTTACGAAAAGGGCCTTGTTAGTCTCTACAATTTGCAGGGTCAAATTATAAAATCGCTGGGAATTAACGATTAGTAAGTTAAATAAAAAAAGCCCGCAAATAATAAAAATCTGCGGGCCCTTAAATCAATTCAAAAAAGCTTATTTAAAGATTTCTTTGAATTTTCCAAGCAAAACATCAGTTTCGATTGAAGCATCCAAATCTGTAATCTTTCCCTTTTCTTTATAGAAATTGATTAAAGGTTCTGTCTGTTCGCGGTAAACATCCATTCTGTGAAGAATTGATTCCTGTTTATCATCATCACGCTGATAAAGTTCACCACCACATTTATCACAAATACCATCTACCTTTGGTTTAAGAGTAAGAACATTGTAGTTTGCACCACAGGCTTTACAAACACGGCGAGTAGAAAGACGTTTGATTACAATTTCGTCCTGGATTTCGAAGTTTACAACTTTAACATCTGCTACAAGACCTTCGAGCATTTCTGCCTGTGGAATTGTACGTGGGAATCCATCAAGAATATAACCATTTTTACAGTCATCCTGAGCAAGGCGGTCTTTTACAAGTTCAAAAGTAAGTTCATCGCTAACCAATGAACCAGAATCAATAATTGCCTTTACTTTAACTCCAAGTGGAGTCTGAGCCTTAATATTAGCACGGAAAATGTCACCTGTAGAAATATGTGGGATTTTGTAGTCTTCTGCAACTTTAACAGCTAAAGAACCTTTTCCAGCTCCTGGAGGTCCTAAGAAAATAAAATTATTCATCAATAATTCTCCTAAAAAAATAATATAACTACTTTTATTTTATAATGAATTTGAAAGGCGGGCAAGGTTTAAGAAAAACATAAAACTATATTATTTTATTGACATTAATATTTTGAATACTTAAATTTAAAAAAAAGAATGAGAGGAGAATCCCTATGAAAAAATTTCCAAAATGGGCCATTGCAATAATCATTGTTCTGGTTTGTCTTTTATCAATTGCTTCCTGCTACAAGAAAACTTATAACTCTCTTGTAAGTGCTGATGAAAACCTTGAAGCTGCCTGGGCAGAAGTTCAAAATCAGTATCAGAGACGTTTAGATTTAATTCCAAATCTTGTTTCTACCGTAAAAGCAGCAGCCAGCCACGAAAGTGATGTATTTACTCAGGTTGCAGAAGCCCGTTCAAAAGCCGGTGGTCAGATTAACCTTAGTGATGAAATTTTAAATGATCCAGAAGCCTTTGCAAGATATCAGGAAGTTCAAGATCAATTGGGATCAAGCCTCCAGCGTTTACTTGCTGTTTCAGAAAATTATCCTGAATTAAAGGCAAATGAAAATTTCCTTGCCCTGCAGGATCAGCTTGAAGGAAGTGAAAACAGAATTACTGTTGCCCGCCAGCGTTTTAATGAAAGTGCCAAGGTTTACAACAAAATTGTAAGAGCCTTCCCTTCAAACATTATTGCAAACATGAGTGGCTTTGAGAAAAAATCCTACTTTACTGCTTCTGCTCAAGCTCAAACTGCCCCAAAAGTTGAATTTTAATTTCAGTAAAAAATCTATATCTGGAGACTTAATTGAAATATAAAACTTTAATCAAAAGACTAAATCTTAAAGAAAAAGATTTTGAGGATATCAAGGAATCTGTTGCAAAGGAAGAAGAAAAAACTACCGGGGAAATTGCCCTGGCAGTTACTGCAGAAAGTGCCCATTATTCTTACTGGGAATTATTGGCCTCTAATGTTTTTGCGGCAATTGTACTTATAGTTCTACTTTCTTTTTCAGAGAAGATTCACAATCTTTACAAAGTTCTCTACTGGCAGAATGAACCTGTATGGATTCTTCCGGCCTTTTTTGTAATTTCTTGTTTTGCAGCTATTGTAATTGCTTTTTACCTTGCAAATATTCCTGCTATAGACAGAATAATTGTTCCAAAAAGAATTCAAAGTCAGTGTGTTACCCACCGGGCCTTCCGTTATTTTACCGAAAGTGGCGTTTATGACACTGCAGAACATTCCGGTATTTTGATTTTTGTTTCCTATATGGAACATCAGGTAAGAATTGTTGCAGATTCCGGCATAAATAAAAAAATCAGTCAGGATATGTGGAATCTTATTGCTGATGAAATGGCAGAAAATCTTAAAAACGGTAAAACAAAAGAAGCTTTTACTATTGCGGTTGAAAAATGCGGACAACTTCTTGCCGAAAATTTCCCTGCCCATGAAGAAAATCCAAATGAACTTTCGGATGGACTTGTAATTCTGGAGGATGAAGAATGGTACTAAACAAAATTAAAAGATTCTTTTTATTAGCACTTCTTACATTAAATATTACAGGCCTTTGGGCACTTGAAGTTCCAGCCTTAAAGGGACGGGTAAACGATTATGCCAATATCATTAATCAAAATACAGAAGAAGAAATCGTAAATTACCTCAAGTCTCTGGAAGATTCTACCGGGATTCAAATGGTTGTACTTACAATTCCAAGCCTTCAGGGAGATGACATCACTTCTTTTAGTATCAAAGCGGCAGAAAAATGGCAGATTGGTAGAAAAGATAAAGATGATGGGGCCCTTTTACTGGTTGCCCTGCAAGAAAGATTAGTAAGAATAGAAGTTGGTTACGGACTGGAAGGAAAATTAACCGATGCAAAATGTGGTTTAATCATCCGAAATGTAATAATTCCTGAATTCAAAGACGGAGATTATTCTTCTGGAATTGAAAAAGGAATTAAAAATATGGTGGGTATAGCAAGTGACAATGCAGAACTCATCACAGATTCTGTTGAAGAAGATAAGGACGAAAGCAGCGAAGTTGCCTATGGAATTTTATCTATGATTATCTGGCTGATTTTCCTCTTTATCATAATAATTTCAAGAAGTGGAAGAAGATCTTTCTTTGGTCCCCTATTCTTTATAGGAGGAAGTAACTACCGAAGGTCAAATAATTCTTCCTTTGGCAGCGGATTTGGTTCTGGTTCTTCTTTTGGAGGAGGCTTCCACGGGGGCGGTGGACATTTTGGCGGTGGTGGTGCAAGCGGCCACTGGTAAGCAATTTAAGCAAATAAAATCTTAAAAAAGCCAAGATACTGGAATAAAAGTTATATATTTTGTGCCAAATAAACAAAAAAGCCTGTGATTTCCGTCATAGGCTTTATTGTTTTAACCCCATTTGTATAGTAAAATATAACAATATTTTAGATTGGAGGAAATCATGAAAAAATTAAAAATTGTTTCAGTTGCTCTCCTTGCAGCAGCTGTACTTTTAACAGGTTGTACAAAAACAACAGCTAAGAAAGATTACATTCTTGCAACTGGCGGAACTAGTGGAACTTATTATCCATTCGGTGGAGCAATCGCCAATATTTGGAACACAAAAGTAGAAAATATGAATGTAACAGCACAGGCAACAGGTGCATCTGCAGAAAATCTTCGTCTTATTAATAAAGGTGAAGCAGAATTCGCAATTGTTCAGAACGATGTTATGGATTATGCATATAACGGAACAGACTTATTTGCCGGCGAAAAACTCGAAAATGTATTAACAATTGGTACTCTTTATCCAGAAGTAGTACAGATTGCAGTAGCTCAGTCAAGTGGAATTACTTCTGTTGCTGATTTTGCTGATAAACGTATTTCTGTAGGCGATGCTGGTTCTGGCGTAGAATTCAATGCAAAACAGATTATGGAAGGCTACGGAATTTCTTTTGATGATATCAAAAAGAATAACCTTTCTTTCAAAGAATCTGCTGATGGTATTCAGAATGGTACTTTGGACGGATGTTTTATTACTGCCGGAGTTCCTAACTCAGCTTTACAGGAATTAGCCTTTACTGCAGGACTTTCATTAGTTCCAGTAAGTGGAGAAGCTGCTGAATCAATCATGGGTAAATATTCTTTCTACACTCTTACAACAATCCCTGGTGGAACTTATAAGGGTACAGACACAGATACATCTGCTTTAGCAATTAAAGCAACCTTGGCAGTTAGTGCTAAACTTGATGAAGAAACTGTTTACCAGATGACAAAAGCTTTATTCGAAAACTTAGATGAACTTGCTCGTGGACATGCAAAAGGTGCTGAAGTTTCTGCTGCCGCTGCAGTTACAGGTGTTTCAGTTCCATTCCACCCTGGTGCACTTAAATATTACAAAGAACTTGGTTTAATCACTGAGTAATTTACTCAATGAAATTAAAAAATTGAAAAGAAAATCTTACTTATTTATTTTTACATTATTATTCTTTTTATTACTTGCAGGGGTAATCTTATTTACTCCTGCAATAACCCTTCTTAGTATCAGTAATAGAAAAAATCCTTCAGAAGTTTATTATTCTTTGGATGGATACAAGAAGGGCTTTACCCTTTCTTATACCCATTCTGTAAATAAGGGTAGAGTTCACGACTATTACGAATGTTTAAAAGACGGAAACCTCTTAATTAATCAGACAATATTTGTTTCTTACGGAGCAGGAATTCCAGAAGCTTCAGAAAGTCCTAGAGCAGAATTTACTGTTACAAGTAATGGTTATAAAATCAGCAATTTACAAAGAAAAGTAGACAAACTTGTAATGGCTGTAGGAATTATTGCTAATCATTCCATCACTTTTGAATTAAATGAAGATTTTAATAATCTAAAGACAAAGGAATATTTCTTAACCGATTATTTCAAGCCACAGACAAGTATAATTTTGCAAATCAAAAAAGTTTCTTTAATGAACTTTTTATTACATAAAATAAAATAATTATAAAAAAGGAGGTCCAAATGGACAAAAACAAAACTTCTCAAAGCAAAAAAGATCCGCACTCCAGTGGTCCTGTCGAGAACATTCTGCCAACAACTAACGAAAAAGAAATGCAGAAATTAATGAAAGACTTAGACAGAGAACAAGCTTACCGCGAACATAAATGCTGGAGACAGTACATTACTGTAGTCATTTCCATCATTTTTGTAGTTTTTCAGCTTTACGCAAGTCTTTCGGGTCATGTTCCAGCCCAGGTTTTAAGAGCGTCCCATCTTGCTTTCGTTCAACTTCTTGCCTTTTTGCTCTTCCCCGCTACTAAAAAAATGCCTAAAAACACCCTGCCCTGGTATGATGTTGCACTGGGACTTGCAGGTGCCGGATGCTGGCTTTACATCGTTATAAACTTTCAGATGTATGCCCACGGTTTTCAGAACACTTTAGTAAGCCGTGCCGGTAATAACACAGTTCTTGATGTAATAATTGGAATTGTGGGAATATTAATTCTTTTTGAAAGCTGCCGACGTATTGTTGGTCTTCCAATCATGATTATTGCGGCAGTTTTTATGCTTTATGCCTTTATTGGAAAATTCCTGCCAGGTTTCTTACACCACAGAGGTTATTCTTTACAAAGAGTAGTATGCCATCTTTTTTACAATACAGAAGGAATTATGGGTACTCCTATTGGGGCCTGTTCTACTTTTATTTTCCTTTTCATTCTTTTTGGTGCCCTTCTGGAACGTACAGGAATTGGACAGTTCTTTATTGACTTGTGTAATGCAATTGCCGGTGGTGCCAGTGGAGGTCCTGCAAAAGTAGCAGTTTTATCTTCTGCCCTTTTAGGAACTGTTTCTGGTTCTTCAGTTTCAAACACTGTTGGTTCAGGTTCTTTTACAATCCCAATGATGAAAAAATTGGGCTATAAAGGAGAATTCGCTGGAGCCGTAGAAGCAGCAGCCTCTACAGGTGGACAGTTGATGCCTCCAATCATGGGTGCCGCAGCCTTCCTTATGGCAGAAAGTTTAGGAATGCCTTATATCACAATTGTAAAGGCCGCAATTATTCCTGCCCTTTTATATTTTGCTGGAATCTTTATTACTGTACACCTTGAAGCTAAAAAACTTGGATTAAAAGGACTTCCTCGTGAACAGCTTCCAAAAGTTGGTCCACTTTTACTCCGCTCTTATATGATTTTGCCTTTGATTGTAATCATTGTTTTCCTTTGTATTGGAAAAACTGCAGTATACGCTGCCTTTATGGGTATTCTTGCCTGTCTTCTTATTGGATTGTCAGTTTCTTTAGTAGATATTGCAAAAGGTCACAAACCAACTTTCAGAGGTAAAGATATTCTTGAAGTTATGTGTGCCGCCGCCAGAAATATTATTTCGGTAGCAATTGCCTGTGGTATGGCTGGAATTATTATTGGAATTGTAACTTTAACCGGTTTAGGACTTAAACTTGGAGCAGGACTTGTTTCTTTAGCCCACGGAAAATTATTCCTAACCCTTCTATTCACTATGTTAGCTTCGATTATTTTAGGTATGGGAGCTCCTACAACCGCCAATTACCTTATCACTTCGACAATTACCGCTGGAGCAATTATTCAGCTGGGAGTTGTACCTCTGGCAGCCCATATGTTTGCCTTCTACTTTGGTATAATTGCCGATGTAACACCACCAGTTGCCTTAGCCGCAATTGCAGGAGCCGCTATTGCCCGGGCCAAACCAATGAAGACGGCCTTTAATGCCACGAAACTGGCCATAGGAGCCTTTATTATTCCATATATGTTTGTTTACAATCCTAGAATGCTTATGATCGATTCTACCCCTCTTGGAGTTATTTCGATTATCGCAACAGCTTTAATAGGAATGTTTGGTATGAGTGTTGGACTTGAAGGTTATGGCTTTGCATTTACAGGAATCTTCCATGGAAGTAAAAAATCTAAAAAATTAATTAAGACTTTTGATATTATTGAAAGAGTTTTATTTATAATTGCAGGTCTTCTTTGTGTAATTCCAGAAACAAAGACAGATATTTTTGGACTTATATTTATGGCAATTTTGATTAGCTATCAAATTATTGTTAAGAAAATCAAAACCAAAAAAGCCCAGAAAAGTGCATAATTTTTTACTTGACGATTTAGATTTTGAATTATTATCTTAATTATATTGATTGAAGATAAAAGAGGTATAAATATGAAAATTAAACCATTAGCAGACAGAATTCTTGTTAAGAACGACAAAGCAGAAACTAAAACTGCAAGCGGACTTATTATTCCAGAAGCAGCACAGGAAAAAACTCAGACAGCAACAGTTGTAGAAGTTGGACCTGGAACTGACAAGGTTAAGATTTCTGTAAAGAAAGGTGATAGAATCATGTACGATAAATATGCTGGAACACAGCTTAAGATCGACGGTGAAGATCATCTTATTCTTAAAATGGAAGATGTAATCGCAATTGTAGAGTAAAATATTTTTTAGAGCGAAAAAAAAAGCAGTTTCGAAAGAAACTGCTTTTTTCCTTTAACAGGCAAAACTGTAATTTTTTACAAAACTGCCTTTAAGAATTGCTGTAAACGAGGGCTCTTAGGCTGGGTAAAAATAGCCTCTGGACTTCCCTCTTCTCCAATATAACCACCGTCCATAAATAAAACTCTATCGGCAACTTCGCGGGCAAATCCCATTTCGTGAGTTACAACTACCATGGTCATACCTTCTTTTGCAAGATTTTTAATTACCTGCAAAACTTCGCCAACCATTTCTGGATCCAAAGCTGAAGTTGGTTCATCAAATAAAAGAACTTCTGGGTTCATAGCAAGGGAGCGGACAATTGCGATTCTCTGTTTTTGACCACCACTCAAAGTAGAAGGATAAGTATCGGCCTTATCAACCAAGCCTACTCTATCCAATAATTCAAGAGCCTGACTTTTTGCTTCTTCCGGGCTTTTTAATTTAAGGGTAAGTGGGGCAAGCATTATATTTTCCAGAACTGTCAAATGTGGAAAAAGATTAAAATGCTGGAATACCATACCCATTTTCTGCCGGCATTTATCAAGATTTACCTTTTTATCTGTAAGATCCTGGCCTTCAAATATAATATGTCCACCAGTTGGATTTTCCAATCTATTTAAGCATCTTAAAAAAGTAGATTTTCCAGAACCCGAAGGACCAATTACTACAATTTTTTCTCCTTCTTTAATATCAATGGAAACATCTTTTAAAACATGTAAATCACCAAAACTGATTTTTAAATTATTTACTTTAATCAAAACCTTATCTGTCACTTTTTGCCAACCTTTTTTCTAGAAGTCCAAAAATCTTTGTAAGACCAACTGTCAAAATCAAATAAATGATTGCACAGGTTAATAATGGAATCCATGCGTTGTAGGTCGCATTACGAATCATATCTCCGGCTTTTGTCATATCTTGAACAGCAATAAAACTTGCAACTGAAGTTTCCTTGATTAAAACAATGAATTCACTTGTGTAAGTTGGAAGACTTGATTTTATTGCCTGAGGAAAAACAATCTTAAAAAGTGTCTGCCATTTAGAAAGACCTAAAGATCTACCTGCCTCTGTCTGTCCAATATCAACTCCCTGAATACCGGCACGGAAGATTTCTGTACAATAGGCACCTGAATTCAAACCATAAGAAATTATAGCTACAAGTAATCTAGGCCAGCGTAAAGGAGCAAAAATTACAAAGTAGAAAATCATCAACTGAGTAGCAAGAGGAATACCCCTTAAAACTGTTGTATAAAGATTAGCTATAAATCTAAGAAGCTTACTGTCTGAAATCTTCATCAAGGCAAAGGAAAAACCAAGTACAGTTCCAATCAGAATAGCGCAGATGGCAATTAATAGAGTTACACCAAGACCTTCCAGAATAAGCATGTAACTTTGTCCTGAAATTAAGGTGTCATAAATTTGTTGAAACACGATAACTCCTAAAAGTAATAAAACTTGAATTAAATTATAAAGAAAAAAGGGCAGTATTTAAATACTGCCCAATCTAAGAAAAATTAGAAATTGTTAGTTTTTCTAAATACTTATTTTCTTACAATGATAACCTGTTCAGAAGCAAAGTATGGATCTGAGAAATCAACGTTCTTCTTTCTTTCTTCTGTTACAGACATACCAGCAGCAATAAAGTCAATTGTTTCAGCCTGAAGAGCAGGAATAAGACTGTCAAAAGCCATATCAACTACTTCAAGAGTCTGCCCCCCCTTCAATGCAATTTTCTGTCCCATTGTAATATCAAAACCAACTACATCACGACCATTTACATATTCAAATGGAGGGAAAGCAGCGTTTGTACCAAGTTTTAATACTGAATCAGATGTAACTGCTTCTACTGTAGGAATTACGATTTTTCCATCTGTTGGCATAAAAGCATTTACTAAATCTTCATATTCACCATTTTCTTTCATTACAGCAATTGTAGAATTGATCTGAGCTAAAAGATCAGGATTTCCTTTTTTAACGGCAATTGCATATTCTTCTTTATTTTCAGCAAAGTATGGATCGCGTACAATTACTAAATCAGAATTTCTCTTTACAATTTCCATTGCAGGAAGTTCATCAATAACTACTGCATCAATTGCTCCAGCCTTAAGATCCAAAGCAGCGTCAATTGCAGATTTGAAAGATGAAAGTTTTACATCTTTTACATTTTCACTTACCCAAGCTTCACCTGTTGTTCCGCTCTGGCAGCCAATTTTTTTACCATCAAGGTCAGCAATAGAAGTGATTTTTACTTCTGCTTTCTTTGATTTTTTACTTTTTTTTGCAGCAGTAACTGTAGAAAAACAAAGACCTGCTACTAATAAAATAGCGATAATTTTCTTCATAAATATACCCCTTTTGAGGAAAATATACATCAAAATGTATTTTTATGCAATAAAAACTGTATATTTATGCAATTTTTTACAAGTAAAAGATAAAAAAAATCCGCAGATTTTACTCAAACCTGCGGATTTTCTGTCTTTAATTATGATTAATCAAGAACAACTCTGTCCAAATGCCAGATGTCTCTTACATAATCTTCGATTGTACGGTCAGATGAGAATTTGCCGGAATTAGCAATATTCTTCAAAGCCATTTTTGCCCATTTTTCTTTGTCCTGGTAAACAGTGGCAATTTTTTCACGGGCCTGAGTATAAGAATCAAAGTCTGCAAGTACATAGTAAACATCAGGACGCTGACCTTCTACACCGTAGATTAAAGAATCGTGTAATTCTTTGAACAACTGATGTGTTGGATCATAAGTTCCATCAATAAGCTGTTTAACAACTTTAGCAAGGCCTGGATTTCTATCAAGATAATCCTGAGGATTGTAAGAGTGTTCAGCTTCCATCTTCTTGATTTCTTCTGTCAAAAGACCAAATACAAAGCCGTTTTCTTTACCTGCTTCTTCAAAGATTTCGATATTTGCTCCGTCCATTGTTCCAAGAGTCAAAGCACCATTGAGCATAAACTTCATGTTTGAAGTACCAGAAGCTTCAAGTCCAGCAGTAGAAATCTGTTCAGAAACATCTGCGGCAGGGAAAATCTTTTCGGCAACAGAAACACGGTAGTTTTCTACAAAGACAACGCGTAATTTACCACGAACACGGCGGTCATTGTTAATTCTTTCTGCAACAGTATTAATAAGTTTGATGATTGATTTAGCACGACGATATCCAGAAGCAGCCTTTGCACCAAAAATGAAAGTTCTTGCAGGTGGATTATAACTTGGATCATCAACAATCTTATTGTAAAGGTACATTACATTAAGAATATTCAAGAGCTGGCGTTTATATTCATGAAGACGTTTTACCTGAACATCAAAAATTGATTCTGGATCAAGGAATTCATTCTGAGTGTGTTTAAGGTAATCTGCCAAAGCCTGTTTATTTTCTACCTTAATTCTAATAAGTTCTTTGATTGAATCTTTATCATCAATGAATTTTTCAAGTTCTTTGAGTTTTGTTAAATCTTTTTCCCAGCCATGACCAATTCTATCTGTAATAAATTTAGCAAGCTGAGGATTTGCATTAAGACACCATCTTCTTTGAGTAATACCATTTGTCTTATTGTTGAATTTTTCTGGGTAAATTGCATACCAGTCTTTTAATTCAACATTTTTAAGCAATTCTGTATGAAGTTCAGCAACACCGTTTACACTAAAACATGAGTGAATAGCCATCCAGGCCATATAAACCATGTTATTGTGGATAATAGCCATATGTTCATGTTTGTAATAATCGTTAGGGAATTTTTCGCGCAATTCAATAACTAAACGACGGTTGATTTCTTCTACAATCTGATAAATACGTGGCAAAAGTCCCTGGAAAATTGAAATTGGCCATTTTTCCAAAGCTTCTGCAAGAATTGTATGATTTGTGTAAGCAAAAGTATGAGTAACTACATTCCATGCTTCATCCCAGCCAACATTATAATCATCCATAAGGATTCTCATTAATTCTGGAATTGCAACTACAGGGTGAGTATCATTCAACTGAATTACGTGTAAATCTGAGAATTTAGAAAAATCTGTACCATAATCAGCAACATAATGGCGAACTAAATCCTGTAATGAAGCTGAAGAGAAGAAATACTGCTGTTTTAGACGTAAAGCCTTTCCAGAAGGTCCATTATCATTTGGATAAAGGACGCGGCTGATATTTTCTGCAGAATTCTGACGTTCTACAGCGCGGTTATATTCCATATTATTAAAAAGCTGTAAATCAAAACCGTTAGGACTAGAAGCCTGCCATAAACGTAAAGTGTTTACAGTTTTTGTATCGTAACCAAGAATTGGCATATCGTAAGGAGTAGCTGTAATTTCTTCTGCATTTTCGATATGGAAAGAAGGCTGACCATCTGGAGTTCTACCATAGGCAATTGTTCCTCCAAATTTTACAGTAACTGCAAGGTCAGAACGTTTAATTTCCCATGGATCACGGTGTTTTAACCAGTTATCTGGATATTCAACCTGATATCCGTCTTCGATTTTCTGTTCAAACATACCATATTCATAGCGGATACCATAACCATGTCCCGGATAATCAAGAGTTGCCAGGGAATCAAGGAAACAGGCTGCAAGTCGACCAAGACCACCATTTCCAAGACCAGCATCTGGCTCTTCATCTTCAATCATATCAAAATCAATGTTCATTTCTTTAAGAACATCTTTTACTGCATCTTTAATACCTGCATTAATAAGATTGTTACTTAAAGCTCGACCCATCAAAAATTCTGCTGATAAATAATAAAGCTGTTTTGTTGGCTTTTTTTCATATTCTGCACGAGTTGCCATCCAATTTGGCATAATTATTTCTAATACCGAAGCAGAAACTGCATCAAATAAGTCATGTTTGTTTGCCTGTGAAATATCCTTTCCATACTGTCTGCGTAAACGGGCAGAAAGGTTTTCTTTAAACTCTTCTACGTCAAATTCCATTCGTATCTCCTTATAACTTTATACACTAGGATTACAATCTAATTCGCTTTAACGAATCCCTTATAATCAGAATTTATTAAACTCTGAATTTTTTTTTATAACACCTGTAATTTTTAATAAATAAAAGTTTACAGTGTTTTAATAGCCTTTTCAATTGACAGCAAATATTTACTATTTCTATTTACTTATCAAAATTATTGAACAGCCCGCTACAAGTACATAACGTCTCTGTTCAGTAAGCAATTCCTCTTTACCTTCTTCAAGAATATCTTCAGGGCTATCCAGACAGGTATCAAGTAATCGGTACCACCTGTGATTTTCCCGGGTAGCAGGCAAAGTTATTGTTAAATCATAAATATCTGTGTTTGTTGCAATATAAAAACTGTTGTCCGAATCTTTTCCGTTTAATTTAAATGCTAAGAAACGGTCTGCTTTATTCCAGTCTGGAACTTTTGCATTTATATCCAGCCAGTTGATATCTGGTACAGTTTCTTTATCATAACTTTCTTTATAATATCTTTTGCGGCTAAAAATATTGTGCTTTTTTCTAAGATTAATCAGTAAAGAAGTAAATCTTATGAGGCCTTTATTTTTTACCGCAAGATTCCAGTCATACCAGGAAATTTCGTTATCCTGGCAGTAGGCATTATTATTTCCCCTCTGAGTTCGGCGCATTTCGTCGCCACCCAGTAACATTGGAACTCCCTGAGATAAAATAAGATACATCAGAGAAGATTTTATTTTTTTAAGTCTGAGGCTTTCGATTTTAGGATTTGTACATTCCCCTTCAAAACCGTGATTGTAACTTAAATTATCATCTGAACCATCGCGATTATTTTCGCCGTTTTCGTCATTGTGTTTTCCGTTGTAACTAACCTGATCGTTTAAGGTAAATCCATCGTGGGCGGTAATAAAATTTATTGAAGCCAGTGGAGAACGGCCCTGATTATTATATAAATCAGAAGAACCCGCGATTCTAGTTGCAGCGGCAGTAGCAGATTTTTCATCGCCGCGAACAAAACGTCTTAAATCATCCCTAAAACGACCATTCCACTCACACCAGCGATTATTTTCTCCGGCAGGAAATCCACCCACCTGATAAAGCCCCGCAGCATCCCAAGCCTCGGCAATAATTTTAGTGTTTGCAAGAATTGGATCCTGGCTAATTGCATAAGTAAGAGGCGGTACATCCCAGGGAGCACCATTTGGACCTCTTGTTAAAATAGAAGCCAAGTCAAAACGGAAACCGTCAACGTGCATTTCCAAAACCCAGTAACGTAAACTATCAAGAATAAATTGTTCTGTTACCGGATGATTACAATTCATGGAATTTCCACAACCAGAAAAATTCATGTAATACTGCTTGTCATTTACTGGCAGGGAATAATAAACATTATTCTGCAGGCCGCGGAATTCAAAAGTATAGCCGTGTTCATTTCCTTCGGCAGTGTGGTTATAAACAACATCAAGAATTACTTCAATTCCCGCCTTGTGTAATTCTTTTACCATTTGTTTAAATTCTCTTACAGGACCACCTGGGGAACGGTCAGAGGCATAAGAAGTTTTTGGGGCAAAGAAACCGATTGTAGAATAGCCCCAGTAATTTACCAGTTTTTCTCCGGTTCTAGGATTTGTATTTCCATTTTCGTTTTCGTCAAATTCAAAAATTGGAAGCAATTCAACAGAAGTAATTCCTAATTCTTTTAGATAATCAATTTTTCGTGTAAAAGCCTTATAAGTTCCTGCAATTTCCGGCTCTATTCCAGATGTTTTTGAGGCAGTAAAGCCTTTTACATGAGTTTCGTAAATTATAGTCTTATCCAGAGGATAATTAAGAGGTTTATCTCCTTCCCAGTCAAAATCATCATCTACGACAACACATTTTGGAAAGTCAGAAAGATCTTGAAGTTCCCCCTGTGAATTGGAAAGAAAACCCTTTTTATGCTGATTATTATAACTTCTAAAAACAGAACCTATTGTAAAAGCCTTTGCATGTGGATCTAAAAGATACTTGTGAAAATTATATCTAAAACCATTTGTTGGCTCATAAGGTCCATCAACCTGATATAAATACATTGTACCGGCTTTTGCACCAATTACTTCAAGGTGCCAGATATCCCCGGTTTTATTAATTTCTGGATTAAAATCAAAAAACTGGCAAGGCTGAGCTGCAATATCTGAATCAAAAAGGCAAAGTCGAACCTTAGTTGCATTCTTACTATAAATTGAGAAATTCACGCCTTTAGCTGTAAGCACTGATCCTAAAACTGAAGGTTTCCCGCTGGAAATTGAAAAATCAGTCATGATTTGAGAATTTTAGCACAATATAGTCTAAAATTCCACTTTTTTATTATTCTAACAATACTTTAATAAGTTTGCCTAAATATAATTTTTTCACAGAAATTTGTTCTTTAACAAAAATTGTTCTATAATTTAGAAAATACAAAAAGTAATTTTATTTTATAAAGAGAGGTTTTATATGAAAGTACATAACTTAATGGAAGATGTTGTAAGTAAGCTGGTAGATAAGCTTTACAATCAGGCAAAGAAGGATAAAGCGCCATGGCTCACCTGTGATTGTGAAAATTGCAGAATAGATACAATTTCCTATGTACTTAATAGAATTGCACCAAAATATATAGTTTCTGGCAGAGGCATTACTCATTCTTCTGAAACCCTAAACGACAAGCAGATTTTGGCTGATATAGAAACTATTGCTTTGGAAGGAATGAAAATTGTAAATTCTACAAAAAGACCTTTCCACAAAGAAAAAACAATATTAGAATCTGCTGAAAGACTTGAAGTACCTTCTTTTAATTTCTCCACAATCACAGGAGTATTACTTGACGGTTCTACTTTTGAGCCAATCACAGGGGCAACTTTGACTTTATATTGTGACGGTGTAAAATCAGAAATGATTGATCACACCTTTAACAATCCATATAAAATTGTAAGACAAACAAAAGGTGCTTACTGCTTCTGGATGAAATCCTTACCTGCCGAAAAAGCCGGTATTATTAAAACTTTCCAGATGAAACTTGAAGTTGAAGCTCCAGGATACACTCCAATCGTACATCATTTTGAAATTACATTGAAATCAGATGAATGTGTTCACAGCGAACTTGATTCAAACTATTCAATTAAATTAAAGGACTTAGTTCTGTTCAAAGATGATATTGTAAACGAAATGGATTTCTAATCTTAGACAGGATATTTTATGACAGAAAATCAAGAACTCAAAGAAAGCAAGGAAATTTTAAAGACAGCCCTTGTAGCAATTATTGGCCGTCCATCTGCAGGTAAATCTACCTTTTTAAATACAGCCTGCCAGGAGCCGGTAAGCATTGTTTCTCCAATACCTCAAACCACAAGAAATGCAATCAAAGGTATTGTGAATACTTCCTTTGGACAGTTGATTTTTATTGATACACCGGGATATCACGAATCGGAAAAGAAATTAAATCTTAGACTTAAAAGTGTTACCGAAAATCAAATCTCGGATATTGATGGAATTCTTTACGTTATTGATTCAAGTAGAATTCCAGGCCAGGAAGAAGTAAACACCGCAAATCTTATAAAAAAACTTCAGGCAAAAACCGTTGTTGCAATCAATAAAACAGATTTGCCTTCAAGTAAAAGCCAGGTAATAAGAAAATTTATTTCAGAAAATCTTCCAGATATTCCAGAAGAAAGAATTTTTGAAATGTCTGCCGAAAAAGATATTGGAATTAATGAAGTTTTAAAAGGACTTTACAGCATTGCTCCAGAAGGTCAGCCAATTTACGACGAAGAAATATACACAGACCAGGATTTAACTTTTAGAATTCAGGAAGTTATTCGTGGAGAAGCAATCAACAGACTTTCGGATGAAATTCCTCATGCCCTTTATGTTGAAGTTGCAGATGTTGAACATAGAAATGAAGGTAAAAAACTTTGGATTAGAGCCTTCCTCTGTGTTGAACGCGACAGCCAGAAAGGAATTGTAATTGGTAAGGGAGCCTCTAAAATCAAAGAAATCAGAATGGCCGCAATGAAAAAACTAAATGAAATTTACATTCAGAAAATTGATTTGGATTTGCAGGTTAAAGTTGATAAAAACTGGCGTCAAAGAGATTACACTTTAAATCACCTTATTCCAAAAGATTAAAAAAGACTCTTTCCTATTATTCTATTATATTGTTAGTTTCCTCAAAAATGATTATATTTATAGAATATGACACACTCATACAAAACAAAGGGAACCTGTTCCCGTTTAATCACATTTGATAAGTCAGAAGATGGAATTATTACAAACATTCACTTTGACGGTGGCTGTAATGGAAATCTTAAGGCAATTTCAAAACTTTGCGAAGGAATGCCTGCTGATAAAATCAATAAGATACTTTCAGGTAACACTTGCGGTTCAAAAGCTACAAGTTGTGCCGACCAGCTGGCAAAAGCTGTTGTAGAGGAATAAATCATAAATAATGGTGGTTTTGATGCTTCGACAGGCTCAGCAAGCGCAGTCTCAGTAAGCGAAGACTCAGCAAGCGAAGGTTCAACCACCTAACATGGAGTAAATATATGGCACTTGAATGTGGTATTGTTGGATTACCAAACGTAGGTAAATCTACTATTTTTTCGGCTTTGACAGCGGCACCTGCAGCTGCAGAGAACTTTCCTTTCTGTACAATTGATCCAAACATTGGAATTGTTGATTTACCAGATGAACGCTTAGATTTTTTGGCAAGTAAACATAATCCTAAGAAAAAGACTCCTGCCGCAGTAAAATTTGTTGATATTGCAGGTTTAATTAAAGGCGCATCTCAGGGTGAAGGTCTTGGAAATAAATTCCTTGCAAATATCCGTGAATGTTCTGTAATTGCTCATGTAGTAAGATGTTTTGACAACCCTGATATTATGCATGTTCGCGATAATGCTAACGAAGCAGCGCCAATTGATCCAGAAAGTGATATTCTTACAATCAACTGGGAACTTTGTCAGGCTGATTTAAATACAATTGAAGTTCGTCAGGATAAGGTAACCCGTGCAGTACGTTCTTTAGGCCACGAAGAAGAAAAAAAATATGCACCATGGCAGTCTGCTGTAAATAAAATTAAACCTTTGCTCCAGGATGGAAAATGTGCCCGTGTAGCAGACCTTACAGATGATGAAAAAGCTGCAATCTATGATATGTTCCTTCTTACAATGAAACCAACTCTTTATGTTGCAAATGTTGATGAAGATTCAATTGCAGAAGGTACAAATAAATACGTTGAAATCGTAAAAAAATATGCTGATGAAGAAAAATCAGAAGTTGTAGTAATTTGTGGAAAATTCGAAGCTGACCTTGCCGAAATCGAAGATCCAAATGATAAAAAAGATTTTATGGAAAGTGTTGGCCTTAAAGAAAGTGGACTTGCTGTTCTTGCTCACAAGGCCTATCACCTTATGGGACTTAGAACTTTCTTTACAGGCGGACCAGATGAATGCCGTGCCTGGACAATCCACGCCGGAGATAAAGCTCCTCGTGCAGCCGGTGTAATCCACACAGATTTTGAAAAAGGTTTTATCCGCGCCGAAGCCTACACAATTGACGACCTTCGCCAGTATGGTGATGAAGCTGCAATTAAAGCCGCAGGTAAATATCGTCAGGAAGGTAAAGAATACGTTGTACAGGACGGAGATGTTCTTTTCTTCAAATTTAATGTGTAATTAAAAGACTTGCTTATTTGGCAGTTTAAATGACAAAAGGGGATGTCCAATAAGTAAATAATGCGGTGGTTGAGCTTGTCGAAACCACCACATATAGTGTAAATGGTCATTTCGACAAGCTCAATGACCACAGTGCCAAATCTTATTGGACATCCCCTTTGTATTTCCCTCAAAGTCTACTGTCTGAAGTAAAAGAAAGGTAAAATCAAGCAGCAAAATCTAATTAAAATCTATAACCGCAGACAGCCCTTAATTGAATCATATTTTCGTTTTCGTAGACCCAACCATAACCTTTGAAAATTTCATTTTTCATAAGGGATGAAACTGCAAGTCCACCGCCAAAGTAAAAACCTTTTCTAGCTGGCTTTGAAACTATAAAATCCACAGAAGTTTTTTCTATAAAAGACCAGGAAACTTCGCCAAAAATCAGGGCATTAGCACCCAGCGAAATTTCTGGGTTTAATTCAAAAATATGTTTTGGGGTCTCAAATAACTTCCAGTTGAAGCCCCCCAAAAGATTTATAGAATTCAAAAGGAGAATCATATTGTCGTAGGAAGCACCAGCATACCAGTGAATTTTTTTATCAAGATTTTCTGTGTCAAATTCCCAGGCCCCGGCAATTCCAAAATTTAAACCAATTGCATAATCTGCACTGATAGAATTCTTTTGATTTGTATTAAAAGTATCATGATTAAAAATAACAAGAGAAAATGGACTTCCCAACTGTCCCTTTATCATCATATCTGAAAAAGCAAGACTTACCATAAAAAAACAGGCTATAAGTAATATATTTTTTTTCATTTTAAAACCTCATTATTAATTTTTTTATAAACTAGAAAGAGAAATTTCCTTCTTGCTGCTAAGAGTTCCTGTAGAGATATCATAAGATAAAATACTGGCACTTGTGTTATCTAAACTGTAAGAAACCTTAAAAATAATATTTCCTCTTTGTGCAAAAGTTTCGTATAAATTATCCTGGCAAATTCCCAAAGAAGCTTCTTCTGAAAGAGTCTGGCTGGAAGAATCTAATTTGTAAAGGTAAGAATTAATATCCTCCCCTTCCTTTGTAAAAATAATCAGATAGAAATTATCATCTGCTTCAAAGGCGGCTTTTACACTGTAGATATTACTTATACCCTCTAAAGAAATTTCATTTAATTCCTTTGAATCTTTATCCACTGTAACAATTGAATAAGTAGTATCGTAATCTTCGCCATTTTTACTGCTATCATATTTTCCTAAAAGCAAATAAGAATCTGACAAAGTGAGTAAAGAATAATCAATATAACCATCCCATTCATCTTCGCTGTAAGTTTTACCTTCAAAACGATCAAGACTAAGGAAAGAATCTTCTATTTTCTTTGAAGAAATATCAATTTTTCTTAAGATTGAAGCTCTTTTATTATTTTCATCCACTGGGCTTAAATAAATTAACCAGAAATTACCCTCTGAATCTTGAATAAGATTTTCGTTATCGTGAGATGAAGAAATATTTTCCAGAGTAAGATCCTGATTAATTGAATCTTGATCTGCATCTACAATTGTAAAATGGAATTCCTGACTGTCAGAATTTTCTGAATCTTTATGATAGAAAGAAATTAAATAACGGTCAGAAGGAATAAAAGTCTGGCTCCAATTTGCGGTCCAGTTAGTGTGGGAATAATCGATTGTAGATAAACTTGTTTTACTTGAATCTAAAAGATAAAGACAATTATATTCAACATCATCATTTGCAAAGAATTTTAATTTTCCGTCCGAAGATTTTGCAGAAATCATTGCAGATAAATCAGAAAGGTTTCTTGAAGAATAACCCGGAGCATAAACATAATCATGAATCTTTTGATTTTCCCAATCATAAATCACAAAAATTGAGCCATTTTTTACATTTCTTGAATTTTCTTTATTTGAAGACAAATTAAAAAGCATATCAAGATTTAAATTCAAAACTAGCGGATCGTTTAAATCCTCAAAAGACTCATAAGTAGTTTTATTGATGAATTTTGAATAATCCTGACTTTCTTCGTATATACACCCTGTGAAAAGAAGTGCTGCAAGAAGACAAAATAAATACTTTTTCATAACAACTTTAACTAAAAGCCCAGAAATAAATTTCCCGGAACCTTTAATCTTCCTCCTCAATTTTTTTTACACAAAATAAGATAACACCTAATAGGATTTAAATAAATCAATTTTTTTCCAAATAAGAATATATCCTTATATATTTTTTTCTAAACATTTTTATTCAAATTCCGACAAATAAAGTAAGAATCCTTGTTAAAAGGAAATATTTTAGGAGTCTACTATGACAAGTTCAATTGGAAACATTAATGCTTTCTCATACAGTAGCAACATGATAAATGGTGCCGGTGGAAAACTTTATGTTCCTGTAAATAAACTTTCGCTTGTCTATTCAAATTTTGATCACGTTCAGGGAGTCGCAGCAAAAAGCGGACAAAATGGAGTTTCAATCTCTAAGATTCAAATCTTAAACGCTTTGATTGACCGACTTTCGCAAATTAAAAACCAACCAAAAGAATCAATAACTGACATATCTGATCAGCAGGCCGAAGTTTTGATAAAAAATTATCAGGAACAAATTCAGCAGGCTGTAAAACAATCAGCATACGCTTACACAAGTTTAAGGGCAGAAACTGGAGTTCTATTCAGTTTGGATGCATAGAATAGATGTAAACTATGGGAGGAGGCCGCTGACCAGAAATGGAAGGCGGCTTTTTTTTGGCCCTAAAATATGCAGAAATTTTCTGATGACTTAGAAAATAAAAAATTGTATTATGGATTTATGACTTACAAGATTTTTATAGATGGAAAAGAAGGTACAACAGGCCTTAAAATCTTTGAACGTTTTTCAAATAGAAATGATTTAGAAATTCTTACAATTGATGAAGAAAAAAGAAAAGACCCTGTAGAAAAGGCAAAATTAATTAATGCTTCGGATTATACTTTTCTTTGTCTTCCGGATGCAGCCGCAATTGAATCTGCAAAACTTTGTACAAATCCTAATACTGTAATTATTGATGCTTCTACAGCCCACAGAACAAATCCTGACTGGGCCTACGGATTTCCAGAACTTGATAAAGCTTTTAGAGAAAAAATTCAGACTTCAAATAGAATTGCAAACCCAGGCTGTTATGCTTCGGGCTCAATTGCTATTCTTTATCCTTTAATAAAATCTGGAATTATAGCAAAAGACTACCCGGTAAATATTCACGCAGTCAGTGGATATTCTGGTGCAGGAAAAAAAGCTATTGCCCAGTACCAGGATCCAAAGCGCAACCCAGAACTTGATTCTCCAAGACTTTATGCCCTGACTCAGGCCCACAAACATCTGCCAGAAATTAAACTTATTTCGGGCCTGGACTATGAACCAATTTTTAATCCTTACGTTTGCGATTATTACCAGGGAATGACAGTTACAGTGGGAATTCACTCAAGACTTATGGCAAAAAAGGCCAGTGCTCAGGCAGTCTGGGAAATGTTTAATGAACACTATAAAGATTGTCGCTTTGTAAAAGTAGCTGGCTTTATGGGAGAAGGAACTTTAACAGAAGCCTTTATTCCAGCAAATACTCTTACAAATACAAATCAAATGCAGATTTTTGTTTATGGAAATGACGAAAGAGTAATTATTACCAGTCGTTTTGATAATCTTGGAAAGGGTGCTTCAGGCGCTGCTGTTCAATGTATGAATATCAGGATGGGACTGGATGAAGGCTTAGGTTTATAAGCAAGGATATTTATATGGCTAAATACATTTCATTAACTTTTGATGATGGTCCAAATCTGGGCGATGACACAACAATGAATGATATGCTGGATATTCTGGAAAAACACGGAGTAAAGGCTTCTTTCTTTTTAATTGGTAATAAAATCAATGAAAAAAATACAAAAGTAATTAAAAGAGCCTTTGATATGGGTTGTGATATAGAAAATCATTCCTGGACCCACCCTGCAATGTCTGATCTTTCAAAAGAAGAAATTCAAAAAGAATATGAACTTTGTGATCAGGCAATTATAAAAATCACAGGAAAAAAGCCTGAATTTTTCCGTCCCCCTTATATTGCAGTAAGTCCCCTTATGCACCAGGTAATTGAAACTCCATTTATTTGCGGAGCAGGCTGCAAGGACTGGGAATCAGATGTTTCTGCCCAAGAAAGATTTAATCTTCTTATGGAGGCAAGACAAGACGGAGTTTTATACCTTTTACATGTTATGGAAGGAAATAAAGCAACTTTAGAAGCCGTAGATAGAATAATTCCTATTCTAAAAGAAGAAGGCTACACCTTTGTAACCACCCCAGAAATGTTTAAATTAAAGGGCCAGACAAATCCTAAAAAAGGAGAACTTTGGACTCTAGTTCCTCAGGCAAAATAAGATAAAACCGGGCTTAAAGGTCCGGTCTTTTATTTAGGGTTTATTACAAACCCTAAAAACGGCTGTGTCAAGGCTTTGAGCGTAGCGTGCCTTGACTAGACGTATTTTTAAAGGATTTAAAAGATATTCACAAAGCTCTGCTAACTTGCTATACTTGTTTGTATAAATATTCATAAAAAATGCATAAATATGCATTAGGAAATAAAAATGAGTGAAATTAAATTTATTAATGGCGGTGTATGTGCTCCTCAAGGTTTTACCGCAAATGGAATTAGAGTTGGTATTAAGGCCAGCAGAAAAATCAACGATACTGCTTTAGTTTATTCAGAAGTTCCATGTAATGCCGCAGGAGTTTTTACACAGAATAAAGTTCAATCTGAAAGTGTAAAACTTGCTAAAAAACACCTTGCAGATGGAAAGGCCCAGGCCGCAATCGAAATTAGTGGAAATGCTAATACTTGTACAGGTGCTCAGGGGGCCGAAAATGCTTTAAGAATGGCAAAAGCCGCAGCAAAGGTACTGGGAATAAAATGCCAGGATGTAATTACTTATTCCACAGGAGTTATTGGCGCTCAGTTTGATGTAACAAAGGTAGAAGACAATATCCAGCTATTAAAAGATGGGTTAAATAAAAAAGGTAATGAAGAAGCAAGACTTGCAATTATGACTACCGATACCCACTACAAAGAATGTGCCCTTGAATTTGAAGTTGGCGGAAAAGTCTGCAGAATGGGTACAATGTGTAAAGGTTCCGGAATGATTCACATCAATATGGGAACCATGCTTAGTTTTATTACAACAGACTGTGCAATTTCTTCAAAAATGCTGGATAAAGCCCTCCACTCTTCTATTTTAGGAACTTACAACTGTGTTAGCGTAGACGGAGACACTTCTACAAACGATACTTTGACAATCATGGCTAACGGTTTGGCCGGAAATAAAGAAATTACAGAAGAAGATTCAGATTACCAAACTTTCCTTTCTGCCTTAAATAAATTAAACACAATAATGGCAAAAAAAATCGCTGCAGACGGCGAAGGTGCTACAAGATTAGTTGAATGTAATGTAAATGGAGCAAAAGACGTAGAAACAGCCAGAGCCCTTGCAAAAGAAATCATCTGTTCAAGTCTTGTAAAAGCGGCAATGTTTGGAGCAGATGCAAACTTTGGTAGAATCTTATGTGCCATGGGTTACAGTGGATTAGATTTTAATCCGGATACAACAAGCATTTGGTTTACAAGTAAGACAGATTCAAAAAGATATTTTGAAGATTACGAAGATTTCCAGGTTCACGGAGAAAATTCCGTACAAGTTTACAAAGATGGCGTTCCATTAGAATTTGACGAAGAATTAGCAAAAAAAGTCATGAGCGAAGAAGCCGTAGAAATTCTTGTAGAATGTAAAGATGGAAATGCCAGCGGTACAGCCTGGGGTTGTGATCTTACTTACGATTATGTAAAAATCAACGGAGATTACAGAACTTAAACAAAAAAAATTAAGTTTTAAGGGAATAAAAATGAGCGAATCAAACAATCAGAATTTATCAACAGAACAATGGTCTACAGTTCTTGTAGAAGCCCTTCCTTATTTTAAGAACTGGTGTGGAAAAATCGTAGTTGTAAAATATGGTGGAAATGCCATGTTAAACGAAGAATTAAAAGCCGCAGTAATGGAAGACATTGTTCTTTTGAGTACAATCGGAGTTAAAGTAGTTTTAGTTCACGGCGGTGGACCAGAAATAAATAAGATGCTTGATAAAGTGGGTAAAGAATCAAAATTCATTGACGGTTTGCGTTATACAGATGCCGAGACAATGGAAATTGTTCAGATGGTTCTTACCGGTAAATTAAACAAAGAAATTGTAGGACTTCTTTTACAAAAAGGCGGAAAAGCAGTTGGACTTTCTGGGGTTGATTCAGGACTTTTAAGAGCTAAAAAAACTGAAAAAGATTTGGGATTTGTAGGTGATGTTACAGAAGTAAACCCTGCAATTCTAACTTCTTTATTGGACGAAGGATTTATTCCCGTAGTTTCTACTGTTGCTCTTGGAGAAGATGGAGATTCCTCTAATTATAATATCAACGCAGATACCGCAGCGGCAAAGATTGCAGTTGCATTAAAGGCCGAAAAATTTGTACAACTCACAAATGTTCCTGGAGTTTTACGAAAATTAGACGACCCTTCTTCATTGATTAAGAGAATTGAAAAAACTGCCATTGGTTCATTAAAGGCAACAGGAATTATTTCTTCTGGAATGATTCCAAAAATTGACTGCTGCCTTACTGCCCTGGAAGGAGGAGTTCCAAGAACTCATATAATCGATGGCCGCGTTCCACATTCCCTCTTAATTGAAATGTTCAGCGACCGCGGTATTGGTACAATGATTTACTAACTTTACTTAAGCTGACCTTTCATACCGGCAATAAAAAGTTCGTACAAATCTTTATCTACAATAAAGCCGTCCATTGTTTCCCAGTGGGTATTTTCCCGGCGGTGTTCTGCAATTCCAAAGGCACCCCGGAAATTCCACAGGGCATATCCAAATCCTAATTCATTACAAACGCCAAAGAAATCTTTATACCAGGCAAGAGCAGTTTCGTTTTTTACTTTGTTGTAACAACCTGCTTCTCCAATATGAACTTTACAGCCTGAATCTGCCATTTCTTTCCAAGGTTTATAAAAATCACGCAAAGCCTGTCTATTCCAGATCTGACCATCGGCTTTCATTCCAGGATATTCTGGATAAGGCCATTCAAAAGAACCAATTTTCTGATTCCATTCTGCATGCCAGTGAGTTAATTTCATTGGAGTATAACCACGACCACTCATAATTACATTTAAATCTGAAAGTTCAGGAGCGGCAACGTGTCCACCACTCAAACCATCACAAATTACTGGACGGTCTGGACTAACTTTTCTGATAGCGGTAGAAACTCTTTTCATGATTTCTTTATGATTTTCTCTTGTAAGCCCATACTGACCTGGACTTGGAGGTTCATTTAATAAATCAAAACTCAGTTGGTCTGGAGTGTAAGAAGCATATCTTTTTGCAAACATTGTCCAAAGATTAGTAAAAGCATCCTGGGCAATTTTATCTGTCCAAAGATTATCTCTTTCAAATTCATTTCCGTTGATACAATAACCAGGTCCACGGTGAACATTAAGACTGCAATGAAGACCTCTTGAAACAACTGCCTCTACAGCTTTATCCAAAATCTTTAACATTGCTTCGTCATACTGATCATATTTAAAATCATGAACAAAAAATCTGTAATCGGTTGGAACTCTAATAAAATTACAACCCATTTTTGCCATAAAATCCAATTCATGTTCATCTATTCTGATAAATCTAGGATCTACAAAAGGCTCTTTTCCACCTGCGCTAAATAACCACAGAACATTAAATCCATACCAAGTTTCCATAAAACCTCCAGTTTTGCCTTATAATAAAAAATCCCCGTCAAAATCTCTAGTAAGTTTCAACGGGGAAATTGTATAATTGTATTTTTTTTATTATTTTTTGAGTTTTTCTAAAAAAGCCTGACAACCTTCCATTACATCCAAAAAAGTCTGATCAAAATTTCCAGTGTACCAGGGATCGGCAATATCTCGATTTTTTCCTGCAAAAGTTAAAAGTGAATGTATTTTACCTTGAGGATCTGGGGCCCACATTCTGTTCATGTAATAAAGATTTTCTTCATCCATTGCAATCAAGTAATCATAATTATCGTAGTCTGCAGGTTTGATTTGTCTGGCAGCACGTCGGGTAAAAGGAATATTTTCCTCTAGAAGTTTTTGACGGGTACCACGGTGGATATCATTTCCAATTTCTTCACGACTTGTAGCGGCTGATTCAATTACAAATTCTGATTCAAGGCCTGCTTTATTCACAAGGTCTTTCATTACAAATTCAGCCATTGGTGAACGACAAATATTTCCGTGACAAATAAAAAGAATTTTAATCATATAAACTCCTAGAAGAAGATTCTTGTTTCCTTTTTATATTCTTCAAAACCAGCTTTTCGGGACTGACGTTTTTCGGCCATTGGGATACTGATGAATAAAAACATAAGTGTGTTGATTAAGGCTCCTGCTAAAAGCCAATATTGACCGCCCAGAGAAATTACAGAAGCAAGTCCAATTCCCCACCACATCAAAATTTCGCAGGCATAATTTGGATGACGGCCATGTTTCCAAAGTCCAATACGATTAAAGCCAGAAGCCCCGGAATTTCGGAATTTATGCATCTGAATATCTGCTATTCCCTGTACAATTGCCGACAGGAAAGAAAGAATTATAAAAATCAAAAGAAGTGGCTTAAATTCTGCTTTTTGGTGAAGGGCTGTAAAAGCAGGAAGAACACAAAGGTAAACAACAATTGTAGGAAAAAGATGAATTCCAAAAAAATTCACCAAAGGATAAAAGATTCCTGATTTTTCTTTTAACATCACATATCGCCAGTCCTGATATTCAAAACTCTTGAAATTATAAGCCCAGTTTGCAGTAAGGCGCAGGGCCCAGAATAAAACAGCGGCAAATAAAAGCCAGCCCAGAAGATTTGCCTGTCCTATTTTAATTATTGCAAAGGCAAGTATTACTGGTGGCTGAACACTCCAATAGGGATCGTAAACTGAGGCGTTTTTAAAAATAAGGCTGAAAATAAAAACAAGGAAAGTGGCAATTACATCGGCCAGAAAAAGTGATAACTGGTAGGAAAGAGCCGGGCCCTCTGGAGCTGAAAAGAAATTGTAGGCAAAAAGTCCACAAATTGAAGCAAGAATATAAACTAAAAGGATTACCAAAAAGGCAAGTGGGCGTTTCTTAATCATAAGAGTAACTCCATAAGTATTTTAGATAAATTATATTATAAAAAAAGAGAGTTAATCCACCCGGGATAAAAAAAAGGCGGTTCAAAAATGAACCACCTTTGTCATAAAATCTCCGCTCTACAGGGTTGCTAAAGTCTTCTCAATTCTTGCCAGAGAACGTTCCTCGCCAAGAACCAAAATTGATCCGATAAGTGGAGGGGAAACTCTAGAACCAGTAACAGCCATTCTAATAGGCATCCGACCTGACAAGCAGGTCGGGCGCTTTATGGAAATTTATTATATAGCTGCGCTCGCGCGCAGTGTGCGTCATGAAATCTCCACTCTACAGGGTTGCTAAAGTCTTCTCAATTCTTGCCAATGATCTTTCTTCTCCAAGTACCAGAATTGATCCAATAAGTGGAGGTGAAACTCTAGAACCAGTAACAGCCATTCTAATAGGCATCATAAAATCACCTAACTTAATTCCAAGAGATTCGGCTTTGGATTTGGCTAGTTCTTCGGCGGCTTCGTGGTCTAATTTGAAGCACTGTTTTACAAAGTCTTTAGCGGCTTCCAAAACTTCCTTAGTTTTTGCGGCGTCGATGCGTTTTGGGATGATTTGGTCGGCTGGTGGAACGGCTGGTTCGGTGAACATGAAGTGTACCATTTCGGCGGCTTCGGTTAAGAACTTTAGGCGTTCCTGAATCAAAGGCATAAGTCCCATAAGTGTTTTTTCTACATCTTCTGTACTCATGTTCATTGACTTGTCTACGCAGTATGGTCTGCCGTCTTCGCCAAGTGCAACTCCTGAAAATTCTGGGCCAACATTTGGTTTTGGCTGTGGATTTTCTGGGTTGATTTCCAAAGTAGCATCTCCAGTTCCTGTAATAAATGGAAGAGTCCACTTATACAATTCTTCTGTAGAAAGCTGACGGATATAGTTTGCGTTATAATATTCAAGTTTTTTGTAATCAAATACGGCTGGAGCCTTGTTCAAATGTTCAAGTTTAAATGCCTTAGCAAGTTCTTCCAAAGTGTAGAATTCTTTTCCTTCTTCGTAAGAACATCCCAACATAGCTACATAATTTACGATAGCCTGTGGTAAATATCCTCTGGCACGGAATTCATTTACTGAAGTTGAACCATGACGTTTTGAAAGTTTCTTTCCATCTGAACCATTTACCATTGGTAAGTGACAGAATTCAGGATGTTCCCAACCAAAAGAACGATACATCTGAACATGTAAAGGTGTAGAAGGAATCCACTCCTGAGCGCGCATTACATGAGAAATCTTCATAAAGTGATCATCTACAATATTTGCAAGGTGATAAGTTGGGAAACCGTCAGATTTAAGTAAAACTGGGTCTGGAGAAATATCTTCATTTTTCCATTCAATATCGCCAAGAATGTGATCGTGGAATTTTGTTGTTCCTTCCATTGGAACTTTAAGACGGATTACGTGTGGTACTCCTGCTGCCAATTTTTCCTGAACTTCTTCTGGAGTAAGATGACGGCAGTTTCTATCATAACCTGGAGCCATTTTATTTTCTGTCTGAATCTTACGGATGCGTTCAAGTCTTTCTGCATCACAGAAACAATAGTAAGCTTCTCCGTTTTTGATTAATTCTTCTGCATATTTTTTGTAAAGTTCAAAACGTTCTGACTGAACATAAGGACCATATTCTCCGCCCTTATCTCCACCTTCATCCCAGTCAATTCCCAACCAGGCCATTGTGTCGTAAAGGTTCTTTACATATTTTTCATCATAACGGGTACGGTCTGTATCTTCCAAACGAAGAATAAATTTTCCACCCTTTGAGCGTGCATAAAGATAATTAAATAATGCTGTTCTAACACCACCAATGTGCTGCATTCCTGTTGGTGATGGTGCGTATCTAACGCGAACTTCTTTGATGTTTTCCATCATTTCCTCGATATTAATGAGATAATTAGTCCCTTGTGACGGGATACAATTTATTATTTTAATGAAAAGCCCTTATTTATACAATAAATGGTAGAAAAACATGATATAATAGATTTATGACTAATCCAATTTTAAAAATCATCGCAAATAAATATAGAAAAAACTGGGCTATTAATGATTATAACAGAGATAAATCCTTTACAATCCCTCAAAATATTCAGTTAATTAAAGATATTTCCTACGGACCGAACAAAAAATGGAATCTTCTTGATATAAATCTTCCAAAAAATGCCGATTCCCCTCTAGCCTGCATTGTTAGTTTTCATGGCGGAGGATTTTTTTACGGCACAAAAGAAACTTATCAATTTTACGCCGCAGATTTAGCGGGCAGAGATTTTGCAGTTATCAATTTTAACTACAGATTAAGCCCCGAAAATCGCTATCCTAAACATCTGGAAGACTGCAACCTTATGATGAGCTGGTTAAAAGAAAACGCCCCAAAATATAATATAGATTTGGAAAGATTATTCTTTGTAGGAGACAGCGCCGGAGCTCACCTTGCCTATTTTTATTCTACAATCCTTACAAATCCTGATTATGCAGGCTTATATAATTTTAAGGTCCCAGCCGTCAAACCTAAGGCCATAGCCCTCAACTGTGGACTTTACAATATTGATAATGATAAAAATCCAATTTTAGGAAAAGCCTATTTTGGTTCAGTTAAAAATTCAATTCAAAAAGAAAAGGAAATTAAAAACTATATCAGCAAAGATTTCCCTCCAACTTTTATAACTTCCGCTCCAAATGATTTTCTTTTGGACCAGGCAAAAATTTTCTCTGATTTTTTGGCATCAAAAGAAATTCTTACTAAATTAAAAATATACGGTAGCAAAGAGGATTTGCAAGCCTGTCACGTTTTTCATTTAAATCAAAAATTAGAAATTGCAAAAAACTGCAACGATGATGAATGTGATTTTTTCAGAACTTTTAATTAGAAGTGTATAAAAGAAAAAATTGATATATGTTATAATGATAAAATACTCTGGAGGTTTTATTAATGGCAGATTACCACGAATTTCCGCCCGCACCTGAAGGCACACCTGTAGCAAACTTTGTACATTTACACGTCCACTCAGATTATTCCCTTCTGGATTCCTGTGCAACTTTGGACAAACTTGTAGCAAAGGCTAAAGCGCTGAATATGCCTGCTCTTGCATTAACCGATCACGGAAATATGTTTGGTGCCCTGAATTTTGAAAAACTCTGCCATGTTAATGGAATTAATCCAATCGTAGGTGAAGAATTTTACGTTGCCTACGGAAGTCACTACGAAAAAAATGATGTTCCTTACACCCACAAAGGGGAAGATGGAACGCGTAAAGCCCATTACTTCCACCTTATTCTTCTTTGCGAAAATCAAAAGGGTTACGAAAATATGTGCTGGCTTTCAAGCCGTTCTTTCTGCGACGAAAATGCCCTTTACCACGGAAAACCAAGAATAGACTGGGAACTTCTGGAACAATATCATGAAGGAATTATCTGTCTTTCGGCCTGTATTCAAGGAGAACTTCCTCAACTTTTACTGGCCGGCAAGGATCAGGAGGCAGAAGAATTAGCCTTAAAATATTCAAAACTTTTTGGACCTGATCATTATTACATTGAACTTCAAGACCACGGAATTCCAGATCAGAAAATCGTTGCCGAAAAAATGATTAATCTGGCCCACAAGTTAAATATTCCTCTTGTTGTTACAAATGATATTCACTATGTAGAAAAAGATGATGCAAAGGCCCAGGATGCCCTTAGATGTATTGGATTTAAAAATCTTCTTCACGATAAACATCAAAAAATGGGCGGAGAGCTTGATTTAGACAACTGGTACTTTAAAACAGAAGAAGAAATGCGTCAGCTTTTCCCACAATGCCCAGAAGCCTACGACAATACAATTAAGATTGCAAATATGTGTAATCTTACAATCAAACAATATACAACTCCAGAATTAAAAGAATGTCTTCCACGTTTTGAACTTCCAAAAGAATTCCAGACTCACGGAGACGATTATCAGTCAGATCAAAATGATTATGTAAAATATATTGTAGAAGAAGGTCTTAAAAAACGTTACAAGGAAATAACTCCAGAAATCCGTCAAAGAGCCGATTACGAATTAAATACAATCTTCTCCATGGGATTTTCGGGCTACTTCCTTATCGTTTGGGAATTTATCAACTGGTCTAAATCTCTTTACGACCCGGTTCACCAGTGTAAAAAACATTACATTCCAATTGGACCTGGTCGAGGTTCTGGTGCCGGTTCCCTGGTTGCCTATGCAATGACAATTACAGATATTGATCCATTTAGATTTGGACTTATCTTTGAACGATTCTTAAATCCTGAACGTGTATCTATGCCTGATTTTGACGTAGATATGGATTTCGACTTTAGACAGGAAATCATCCAGCACACAAGAGATTTGTATGGGGACGCAAACGTTGGACATATTGTAACTTTTGGTACCCTTAAACCTAAAAACTGTATTGCCGATGTTGGCCGAATCTTAGGAATTCCTTTATCTGAAGTTAATATGTTGAAAAAATGTATTCCAGATAATGCTAAGGCAAAATTAAAAGATGCTTTTTCTGAACCAACAGAAAAATTCCCAGATGGCGGTCAGTTAATTCCTTACAAGGATGATCCCCGCTACCAGGAATTATTTGAACTGGCCTTTAAACTTGAAGGGGTAAAAAGAAATACCGGTCTTCATGCTTCGGGAATGGTAATTGGTTTAACTCCTCTTCCAAATTGGGCACCTGTTTACAAAGATGCTAAAACTGGAGAAGTTGCCGTTCAATACACAATGGATATTATTGAACCTTGCGGTCTTGTAAAATTCGACTATTTAGGTTTAAAAACACTTTCCTTAATACGTTACGCAGAAGATATTATCAATAAACACAGAAAACCCGGTGAACCAGAATTCCATACCGATCAGGTAAGCGAAACTGATGAAAAAACCTTTGATTTATTTAAAAGAGGAGATTCAGTTGCCGTTTTCCAGTTTGAATCGCCAGGTATGCAGAAGATTCTCCGTGAATTCCAGCCAGAAAAACTTGAAGATTTGGTTGCATTAAATGCTTTGTATCGTCCAGGTCCTATGGATTACATTCCAAAATACATGGATGGTAAATGGAAACCAGAAACTATTGAATATCCAGATCCTAGTCTTGAAGGCTTATTAAAAGAAACTTACGGTGTAATGGTTTATCAGGAACAGGTAATGAAAGTTGCCCAGATTATTTCCGGCTTCTCCCTTGGTGGTGCCGATATGCTTCGTCGTGCCATGGGTAAGAAAAAACTTGATGTCCTTATGAAGAAAAAGGAAGAGTTTATTGCCGGTGCCCTTAAAAATGGTCACACAGAAGAACACGCTTCTAAAATCTTTGATATCATGGTTCCTTTTGCCGGATACGGATTTAATAAATCGCACGCCGCAGCCTATTCAGTTCTGGCCTATAGAACAGGATGGCTCAAAGCTCATTATCCTGCAGAATTTATGGCAGCAAACTTAACAAATGAAATTACTTCAACAGATGGATTACCTGCCTATATTGAAGAAGCCCGTGCAATGGGAGTTGCAGTTGATCCTCCAGATGTAAACCGTTCAGACGTTATTTTTGATGTTGTAGACGGAAGAATTGTTTTTGGTCTTAAAGGTATCAAGGGTATGGGAGAATCTGCAGCCCAGACAATTGTAAACGAAAGAGAAGAAAATGGTCCTTATAAAAATTTCATGGACTTTATAAAACGTGCCTGTACAAGAATTGAAAAGGACGAAGAAGGTCATGAAAGAGTTGCCGTAAACAAAAAGGCTGTCGAAGTTTTAATTAAAACCGGTGGTTTTGACCACTGTGGAGAAGAAAGTGGCCAGAATCTTAACCGCCCAACTTTACTTGCCAATATGGAAAACGCAATTGATTTTGCAATGTCAGAACTTGCAGATAAGATGAAAGGTCAGGGAGATCTTTTTGGAGATTTAACCGAAGAAGAAAAGGCCTTCCCAGATTTTAAATACACAATTGTAGATGATTTACCAACCATGGAAAAATTAAACATGGAAAAAGATTGTATCGGAATCTATGTAAGTGGCCATCCTCTTGATGACTACCGCAAAGCAATAGAAAGAGCCGTAACAGTTAAATCTTCAACAATTGATAGAATTGGCGCCGAAGAAGAAGCTCAGAAAAAACAAATGGCCGCAAGTGGAGCAAAATACTGGCAGTTAAAAAATTATGGAAAAGAATATATTGCCCTTGGAATGTTAAGCGAGCTTAAAGAAATCAGAAATAAAAAAGGCGATTTTATGGCTTTTGGAAGACTTTCCGATATTGAAGGTCAAATTGACTGTACCTTCTTTACCCAGCAATGGGCAAATTTAAAAGCTCAGTTAAAAACCGGGGAAGTCTATGCCTTCAAAGGTAGAGTTGATGGCAGCAGGGAAAAACCTTCTTTAATTGTAAATGAAGTTTTAGATCCAAATCAGCTGGAAAATCACTCTGCTAATTCTTTACATATCCAATTAACTCCATTTTTTAATAAAGAAGCAGATCTTTCAGATTTAAAAGATTTTTTATTTGATAATTCAGGGTCATGTTCAGTATATTTTCATATAGATACAGGAAATAATCCTTTTGTCATTAAGGCAAATGAACAAATGAGAGTCGCCACTTCGGATGAAATTACAAAGCATATAAAAGACTTACCATTTGTAAAGGAAGTTTGGACCGAATAGGAGTTTTATATGAAAATTGCACTTAGCATACTGTCACTTTTAGTTATTATTTATACAATTCTTTGTTTTATAAATATAATGCTTACCTGGATTCCAGGTTCAAAATTTACAAAGTTTGGAAGATTTATTTCCAGCATTTGTGATCCTTACATGAATCTTTTTTCCAACCGCGGATGGTTCAGAATCAGAAATCTGGATTTTTCTCCGGTAATTTCAATCGGTTTACTTTCGATTTTATCTTCAATTCTGGGTGGAATATCTGGTTCGGTAAAAGTAACCTTTGGTTCAATTCTTGCTATGATTTTAAGCATGGTACAAAGCATTTTATCTTTTGTACTTGGAATGCTCTTTCTTTTGATGCTGATTAGATGGATTGTACTTTTGGTAAATCACGGCCAGACAAATTCCAATTCAATCTGGTATCAGATAGATTCATTTTTGACTAATATAAGCAGAAAGATTTCGGGAATAATCGCCAGAAAGTATTTATCTTACCAGACTTCCCTTTTGATTTCCTGGATTACCCTTCTTCTGGTTTTAATTGTCAGTTCCCAGCTTCTTAGAATTCTTATGGGACTTTGTTTAAAGATTCCATTCTAATAAAAGTGAAATTAAATGAAATAAATGCGCCTGTTTCTTCATTAACAGGCCTTGGCCCCGCATTAACAAAAACTCTCGCAAAAATTAATATCTTCACCGTAGGAGATTTATTAAGCTATTTTCCCCGCGATTACGAAGACAGAACAAAAAGAGTTTCTTTGAGCCAGTTTGAAATTAACCCAAAAATTCACACCCTAGCCTATGTTTTGCGCCACGAATGGTTTGGCTACGGAAATATGAAAACCCTGAAAATCATAGTAAACGACGGGACAGCAAATGCAGAATTAATCTGTTTCAGGCGGGGCTTTTTAGAAAATTCCCTGCCCCCGGGAACTTTTATTTCCCTGCATGGAACTTTTGGAATTAAATATAATTGCCTGCAAAGTACAAGTTTTGAAGCTTCTAAAGTTGAATTACCAGATTTGATTGATAAAGTAACAGGCCAGGTTGATTATTCCGCTCTGGCAAAAATCAATCCACCGGACAATAAAATATTTCCAGTCTATCCTCTAACCGAAGGCTTAACTCAAAAAGTTTTAATTAAGGCCATAAATAATGCAATCAAACAGTACACTTATGGCTTGGAGGATGAAATTCCGCAAAATCTCCTGGAAGAAAGAAATCTAATCCACAAAATTGATGCTATAAAAATGATTCATAATCCTCAAAGTCTTGAAGAAGCAGAACTTGCCCGTAAAACTTTAGCTTATGAAGAACTTTATTTATTCCAAAAAACAGTAATTGACAGGGCCTATAAACACAAGGGAACTTTACCAGAATTAGAAAATGCAGTTTCAGATATTACTTCAAAACTTGAACCAAAAGTAAAAGAAGAAGTTTTTGAAGAATCCCTGTCCCCTTTGCAAAAACAGTTTTTACATCAACTGCCCTATAAATTAACCCCAGACCAGATGACAGTAATCTATCAGATGGACAGTGATATTGATAAAGGTTACGAAGAAAGAGCAAGATTACAGAATCAAGCCGAAAGAGGTATTCCTATGCCAAAGAAAATACCTTTTAGTATGGCAAGATTATTACAAGGGGACGTAGGTTGTGGAAAAACCCTGGTCTCTTTATTTATCTGTCTTAGAGTAATCAGCTGGAAGGGGCAATGTGCTTTTATGGCCCCAACAGAATTACTTGCCAGCCAGCATGCAGAAACTACTGCCCGTCTCCTTGATTTTTTGGGAATAAGAGTTGCCTTTTTGACCGGAAATGTTAAAGCCGCCGGAAGAAATCAGATTTTAAAAGCCCTTAAAGAAGGTCAGATTGATATTATAATTGGAACCCACGCTTTATTTTCTTCAAATACAATTTACAAAGATTTACAACTGGCAGTTATTGATGAACAGCACCGTTTTGGAGTTTTACAAAGACAGGCAATTTTGGAAAAAGGAAGAAAAACAATAAACGGAGTTTCTTTTGAACCCCATCTTTTAATGATGAGTGCAACACCAATTCCTCAGAGTTTGGCCTTAACGGTTTTTGGAGATTTAGATCTTTCTACAATTAAAACAATGCCGGAAGGAAGAAAAGCAATTACAACCTATCTTGTAAAAGAAGGAAATGAAATTAATGCCTACGAGGAAGTTCGCAAGGAATTAGCAAAGGGAAGACAGGCATATTTTGTCTATCCTTCAATCAACAGCGAAAATACAACTCTTCAGTTGAAATCCGCCCAGCTCGCCTTCGACAAACTGTCCAAGCATATTTTCCCCCAGTACAATTGTGCCCTAGTTCACTCAAAAATACCGGAAGAAGAACAGGAAAGAATTTTCAGGGATTTTAGAGATGGGAAAATAAATATTCTGGCCGCTACCACTGTAATTGAAGTAGGCATAGATGTTCCAAATGCAACTTGTATGGTTATAGAACAAGCAGACCGTTTTGGAATGGCTCAATTACATCAGCTGCGAGGTAGAGTTGGAAGAGGAAGTCAGCAATCTTACTGTTTTTTAATCTACAGCCAGAACCTTACTCAAACTGGAATAGAAAGAATGAAAGTGCTTAGACAAAGTACAGATGGTTTTTATATTGCAGAACAGGATTTAAAAACAAGAGGTCCCGGCGAAATTACCGGAACCCTTCAAGCTGGACAATTAGAATTTAATATTGCCGATTTATCTAAAGATCAGGAATTACTTCTTCTGGCAAGGCAAGATGCCCTTCAGAATTATATTTCCCGATAATTTTATGCTACACAGTAATCAACTAAGCGACGAGCTCTTGTTGGATGCTGCAATCTCTGAATGGCATGTTTTTCGATCTGACGGATTCTTTCTTTTGTCAAATCACATTTATCGCCAACTTCTTTGAGTGACATTGGTTTTGTATTGTTCAAACCATAGCGCATTCTTATAACTTTAGCTTCTGTTGGGCGTAAAGTATCAAGAACTTTTTCGATATCATCTGCCATAGAATTATCAATTGCTTTATCTTCTGGGCGACCATAAAGTTTGTCTTCCTGGAAGTCTGCAATACTTGTGTTGTCTTCACCGTTATTAACTTTTGCATCAAGAGAAACCATATCTTTGGCAATATTTACCATTTCTCTAACATGTGATGCTTCCATATTAAGCATAGCGGCAATTTCTTCATATTCTTCCTGTTCAGTCTTGTTGCTGCCAATAATTTTCTTAGCATGTTCAATCTGAACAAGTTCATTAGCTCTGTTGAGTGGAAGACGGATAGCACGACTCTTTTCGCAAATAGCCTTTAAGATGCTCTGACGAATCCACCATACTGCGTAGGAGATAAAATGATAACCTTTAGAAACATCGAATTTTTTAATTGCAACAAGAAGACCAATATTACCTTCGCTGATTAAATCAACTAAATCAATTCCATGATTCTGATATTTTTTAGCTACATTTACAACAAATCTAAGATTAGAATTTACAATCTTATTTTTTGCAGCCTGATCTCCATTTTTTGCCTTAACAGCAAGTTCTGTTTCTTCTTCGCGGGTAAGCAAAGGAATCTTATTGATTTCTTTAAGGTACATTGAAAGAACTTCATCTTCGTATTTCATAATTTATCTCCTCAAAACTTGATTTACACTTAATATATAGCAAGTATCGTGCCAAGTTATAAAAAGAGAAAATAATTTTTGAATTTTTTACGAATTTTTGATTTTTTTTATCTTTTTTACGAATTTTCTTGCCTTTCAGTAAAATTTTTATTAAATAAGCGAGTCTTTTTGACCACTTTTGGAAAAATTGAAGAAATTCCCCATTTTTACTGTGCTTTTTTGACCCAGACAAAAAAAAATGCGTCAAAAGTGAGACATTTTGACGCATTTTATAAAAAGCCTTAAAAAGTTAGGCCGACATATCATCTAATAATTTATCATTTGTCTTTGAAAAAATAATTGCCATAAGACAGGCGTAATAAGCAAGACAAATACCCAGAACAATAAAAGTCATACCTGTTGATTTTGGTGCCAGTCCTACAAGAACAATAATTGGAATACCAAAAATTACAGCTGTACTAGTACCAGTTACCAGATTATTTGCAGCAGGGGTTTCAAAATTATTATCAATTTCGCGAACTAAAAGAACTCCTGAACTAATTGTTCCAGTAAGCATACCAAACATAGAAAGGAAACCTTCTTCTTCATAACCCTTATAGATTTTTTTACTGATAATCTTAAGGTGGATAAAGGTTACAAGACCTCCCAGAATTGACATGATTATAAATGGAATCCAAAGACCTTTTAAATCTTCAAAATTAATTGTTCCTATACCGCAAACAATCATTACATCAAAGGCAAGACCAGAAATACGGTTTAAAAGATAATTATTCTGATACTGATGTCTCATCACCTTGAACTTCTTAAAACCTTTCGAAATCAACTTAAAGACATAAGCGAATAAAGTACCAAAAAGGAAATTAAAGCCCCAGAGCATAGAAGAAACCAGTTTATCAACAGCAGGAGCCTTCTTTGAAAGAAAACTTGTAAATCCCCAGAGGAAAAGATAAGTAACCATGTAAACAAGGAAAATTAAACCAATCTGAATTGTGAGACGGTCAATTGAGTGTGAGACAGGAAGTTCATCTTTATCAAGAAAATCTTCGATTGTAACACTCTTATTTTCGCCGGAATTCTGACTAACAGAATGTCTTTTAAATTTACCCTTTTTTGCACCAATATTCAGATAAATTACACCAACAAGGCAGGCAACAATAAAACCTGTAGCGGCAATTGCAAGACCAAAAGAACGGCCTCCTGCAAAACCAAGTTTTTCATAACTTGAACCAATGTTATTTCCCTGTCCAGGTCCCTGTCCAAAACCCATTGGAAGAAGTAAACCAGAAGCCTTAAAAAGATCTGGCATAAATGTATAAGCCAGGAAAATAGAAACCAGAAGACCAACAACTCCCTGAATAGAATAGGTACTTACGATTGTTGCTCCACTTTTTACCGCAGTTCTAAAATCCGACTTTGAAGAATCATCTTTTTTACTTACACGCAAAGACAGGGCAATAAAACCTATACCCAGACAGTGATATGTAAGTATTTCCAAGAAGTTAGTATCAATCCTAATGATATCAAGATATTTTAAGCCCAGTAATAAAAATCCCCCTAAAACCGCTGTAGGCATAAGAGTCTTTTTTACAAAAGGAACTTTAAGTCTTAATACATTAGAAATAATTACTATAAAAGCAATAATGCCAATTTGTAAAATACTATTCCATAATTCAACATTTGCAGCAGAATAATCCATATGGAACCTCCTAAACTTTTTGACGCAGGTTAGACCATACGTAAATATACTTTCTTACATTTATTAATTTATCAGTTTTCAATTCATAATGAGTTCCGGCCGCATCCGAAAATACAAGACCAGTTTTAGCATAAACAGACATATCAGGAAGTTCTGTAAAAGGAATCTCGATTGTCTGTACATTTGTTTTAATCACAAGTTTATCAAGATAAATCGAAAGAGAGCCCTTGCCTAAATCTGTTTCAGAGTGATCAGCCTTTACAATGTTCATATTGATATCTGAATTTGAAAAGATTGGTTTTTCTACTCCCAAAGCTTCAGGGCCCTTGCCTTCTTTTAGAGTCTGAACATATTCTTTGTAGAATTCTTCCTGCCAGTCATCCCATTCTTCGATAGTCTTAAAATCAAAGCCCTGGTCAAAATAACCGTATTCACTGTAATCGGTAAGTTTTCCGCAGTTCACACAATTAACAGAATTTTCCTTAGTATAAATTGTTTCAATTCCCTTACATTTAGGACAAATACACAAAGAACATTCCATTCCCAAGGCCCGGTCTTTACCCTTGTAACGGATATTTTCCAAAGCCTGTCTTTCATAGGCATTTTCGTAAGTATCTTTTTCGATTACCTGGCGAATCTGACTTGCAGACATTTCTTTTACGGCTTCTTTTGGATAAACATTTACAACCTGAGCGGTCATTTTACCCTTTCTAAGTCCATAACCCCAGCGAGGATTTGTAAAAAATCCTCCGGTAATTCTAAAGGTTACAAGATTTGCCCCACTGGTTTTTACAAGTTTTCCAATGGCATCGGTAAGAGCTCCGTTTCTACCATTAAATGAACGGTTTCCATCTGGGAATAAAGAAACATTTTTACCATTACGTAAATATCTTATAGCCTTCATAACCGTCAGAGTATCTGAAGACCCTTTCATTTTAGCGATTGGTTTAAATGCCCAGATTAAGATTTTTGATAAAAATCCAAGTCGGTAAAGATGTTCACTGGCAACAAAATACATTTGCTGGCGGCTGCACATTCCAATAATTCCTGGATCCAGGTCTGTACTATGATTAGCAACTAGTAAAAAAGGTTCTGGTAATTTTTCTGTAACAGTACATTTACAGCCATATTTATTCATTATAAAAGGACCAACAAAATGTCTGCAAAACCACCAGATTCTTTTATGTCTTCTATATTCTTTTTCTTCTTTTTTTAAATCTTTCTGCTTAGTCTTATCAGTTTCCATAATAATTTATTTTACCACAATATATTGGGTTTTTGCAGAAGGAATTTTCACTTCTTGGAAAAGTCTTAGTAAAATTTCCAAGAAAACCCCTAGTTTTCTTTAGGAGCAGTGATTCTTTTTTTCTTCCAAACCCCAGATTTATAACGGATGGTACAAACAATAGCCGTAATTGTCCAGGTAAGTCCGGTTGTAAGCCATACACCCCAGAAACCAATTGGAATTGTAAGTCCAAATAAAGTAATTGCTGTAATTTTAGTAAGGATTGGAGCAAAACCAATTCTTCCTGCAACTTCTGTAATACCATTTAACATGGCAAATCCTGTATCTCCACAACCATTTAATACGGAACGAGGAACATAAATCATTCCAAGCATAAAATAAAATGGAGAGGTGATTTTTAAGGCTGTAGCCCCAATTTTAATTACATCTTTTTCTTTTACAAAGAAAGAAATAATATTTTCCCCAAAGAACCAGAAAATTGGCAGAACGGCAAGACTGAAAATCAAAACAATCAAAGTGCCCCGGTGGAAACCCTGTTTTACCCTCTGTAATTCCCCGGCCCCAAGATTCTGTCCCGAATAATTTGTAATTGCAGAACCAATTGAACTGTAAGGCTGTTGAACTAATTGCTCTACCCTCATAACAATTGTGTAGGCTGCCATAATACTTTCTCCAAAAGTATTTACAACCCCCTGAAGAACCATCATAGAAATCGAAATCATACAATTTTGAAGGGCTACAGGTAATCCAATTTTTACAGAGTTGATGATAATCTGACTGTGAGGTTTGAATTGCTCTTTTGAAACTCTAAAATAAGAAACTTTTTTGTAAGCGTAAATTATACTTGTAACAGCCGAAATTGCCTGTGAAATACAAGTGGCAAGAGCAACTCCAAATACCCCCCAGCCAAATGCTAATACAAAGAGTAAATCTAAAAGTAGATTAATTATTGAAGATAAAATTAAAAAATACAGAGGAGTTTTTGAATCACCAAAGGCTCTTAATATAGAAGCAACCCCATTATAAAAGGCTATAAAAATAATTCCATAGCAGGTTGTCCTCATATAAGTAACAGCATCTGGTAAAATATTTTCTGGACACTGTAGTAATTTTAAAACATAGGGACAAAGAATATAACCAAGACAGGAAACAATTAAAGAAGCTCCTGCCAGAACATAAGTTGCATTTCCGATTGTCGCCTGTACATTTTTATAATCTTTTGCGCCAAAAAATTGGGATACAATAATTCCAATACCAATAGCAAGGCCAGAACTTAAAGAAAAACAGAAAAAATTCATTGATCCGCAGGTTCCAACCGCCGCAAGTGCATTGGCACCAACAAAATTTCCAACAATGATTGAATCTACCATGTTATAAAACTGCTGAAAGATATTTCCAATCAAAAGTGGAACTGCAAAAGTTAAAATGTGTTTTACAGGTGAACCTACAGTCATATCTGTAATATTTGTCCTAGATTTCATAGCAAAACAAATATATCCAAAAAGCAAAATATTATCAGTTCTAATTCTATCTAAAAATAGAATAAAACTCCATTTACCAAAAAAGTAATGTTATTTTCAATAAAAAAGACCATAATTGCTACACAAATGAAAAAATGATAAAATTAATTTTACATTTCATTTTTAAGGAGGAACATAATGGTTCCAGTATTAATAAAAGATTTACTTACATCTTCTCCCGACGGACGCTCTGTTAAAGTATGTGGTTGGGTTCGTTCTGTTCGTGACTCAAAAGGTCTTGTTTTCATTCAGGTTAACGATGGAAGCTGTTTTGCTAATATTCAGCTCACCTTTGACCGTAATAATCCTTCAAAAAATGCAAATGTAAATAATATAGAAGAAGAACTCAAAAAACTTTCTACAGGAGCTTCTCTTAGAGCAGAAGGTCTTTTAATTGAATCTCCAGCAAGTGGTCAGTCTGTAGAAGTTACTTTGGAAAAACTCACCTGTCTTGGAACTTGTAATCCAGATGAATATCCATTGCAGAAAAATAAAATGTCTATGGAATATCTTCGCGATAATGCCCATTTAAGAGCCAGAACTAATACTTTTGGTGCAGTTTACCGTGTACGCAACCAGATGGCTTTTGCAGTACATTCATTTTTCCAGGAAAGAGGTTTCCAGTATATCAATGCTCCAGAAATCACCTGTTCAGACTGTGAAGGCGCTGGAGAAATGTTCCAGGTAACTACTTTAAGTTTGGAAAAAATTGCAGAAATGGGTGTTAAAGCTGGTGCCGGTGGCATGAAAATTGAAGATGCTCATAAAATTGTAGACTACAAAAAAGATTTCTTTGGTAAAAAAGCAAGTCTTACAGTATCTGGACAGCTTGAAGCAGAAACTCTTGCAACAGCCTTAAGTCGTGTTTACACCTTTGGACCAACTTTCCGCGCTGAAAATTCTAATACACCTCGTCACCTTTCAGAATTCTGGATGATTGAACCTGAAATGGCCTTCTACGACCTGGATGATGATATGGATATTCAGGAAGACTTTGTAAAATATCTTTTGAACTGGGCATTAACAAAATGTCGTTCTGACCTTGAATTCTTTGATAAGAGAATTCAGCCTGGTTTGATTGAAAGCCTTGAAAAAGTAGCAAAGGCAGACTTTGTTCGTATTTCTTACACAGATGCAATTGCTAAACTTGAAGAAGCTGCAGATAAGGGTGCAAAATTTGAATTCAAACCTTACTGGGGTTGTGATATTGCTACAGAACATGAACGCTATCTTACAGAAAAGATTTTTGGTTGTCCTGTAATGGTTTATAACTATCCAAAAGAAATCAAATCTTTCTATATGAAACAGAATGATGATGGAAAAACTGTAAAAGCCGTTGATGTTTTAGTTCCTGGTATTGGAGAATTAATTGGCGGTTCTGAACGCGAAGAAGATTATAATAAACTTAAGGCCGAAATTGAACGCCGCGGAATGGATGAATCAATTTACGACTGGTACATGGATCTTAGAAAATTCGGAACAGTTCCACACTCAGGCTTTGGACTTGGTTTTGAACGTTTAATTCGTTACGTAACAGGAATGGAAAATATTCGTGATGTAATTCCTTATCCAAGAGCTCCAAAATTAGCTGATTTCTAATTTCTGGAAAATAAATAAGTAAAATTATTTAGGAAGTAGCAGAAAATTTCTGCTACTTTTTTTTATGTAAAATTCTGCTATTATTAATATAAGAGTTTAAAATTTTATGGGTAAAGCAAAAATCAAAACAAACAAAAAAAAATCGCCTTTTAGTATTAAATTGGGCCAGTTTATATATTTAAGTTTTTCTTGTTTTAATCAAAATGGACTTTGGGAAAGCGCATCATCCTGCTCTTACGGATTTATCTGTTCTTTTATCCCGATTCTGTTAATTATTACTTCCATTGTTTTTAGTGTAGTTAGAGTTTCCCCTGTTGCAATTGAACACTTTCAGACTATTTTAAATAACCTTTCTCCAATGCTGGATTTTAACAGTATTGTTCAAAATAACCTGCTGTCAAAACATAAATTTTCGGCAGTGGATATTCTTCTTATTCTTTGGATTATCTGGATTGCCCGAAAATTAAATCTTTCGATTGTACTTGCAATGAAAAGAATCTTTGGTTCCCAGACTAAAAGAAAAAACTGGTGGACCCAGGCTGTAACTTTAATTTCGGAATTTGCCTTTATAATACTCGTGGCGCTTTTGATTTTAGCTACTTTTATTTTAAGAAAGATTCTTAATCAACCGGTTTTTGAACAAATAATAAAGAAGTGGCCTTTTTTATCCAAAACAAGTTCAAATGTAATTGCAACAATTGTAATGTACTTTATTTTATTCATTTGTACCCTCATGGCCTATAAATTTTTATCTGGAGTTTTACCTTCTTTTAAGACCTGTTTTATCTGCGCTTTTTTGAACACAATAACTTTTTACGGTCTTGTAAAACTTTTTGATTCAATGATAAACAAGACAAATTATAATTTTGTTTATGGTACAATTTCTTCCATCATTATTATGATTGTTAAAGTCTATTTCTTCTTTGTACTTTTCTTATTTTTTGCCCAGACAATTTATGTTACAAAATTCTTTGATCAATTGTTAAAAAGCCAGATTTACTTTTTACCAAAAGATCCAGATGCAGGACTTGGAAAATCTTTTATCCGAATGCTTTTTATTAATCCTTCAATTTTACAAAATGAAGAAAATACAATTTATTATGAAGCAGGAGATAAAATCTTTAATAAAGGCGAAGAAGTAAATGCCGTTCTTTATTTACACAAGGGAATAATCAGCGAAACCCATTCAGACGGAAGCGTTTCTTATATTGAAAGAGGAAATTTGATTGGCGAAACTCAGTGTATTATAAATGGCTCTTACGAAGGTTCTGCCACTGCCCTAACCAAATGTGAAATTGTTTCTTTTTCGGAAGAGGAATTTATGCAGATTATTCAAAAAGACTCCAGAGTTGCAAAACAGGCAATCAACAGGGTAAACGATTTTACAAAGGTTCATAAATTACCAAAAGAAATCTCAGATCAAAAAGACATTGCCAGAAAAGTTCCAGAAAATAATGTTAATGGAGAAAATGAAGAAGAGGAAGAAGTATAAAAATCTTCTATTCCACATTCCCTCAATTTTCACTATAATCTGTTTATGTCACGTTCAAAGATAGTAGTTTTAGATTTTGGAAGCCAGTATGCACATTTGATTGCAAAGCGCTTCCGTATGTTAGGTTATTATTCAGAAATTGCCCTTCCTTCTACAGATTTATCTGCTTTTGAAAATTGTAAGGGTATTGTTTTTTCCGGCGGTCCATCCTCTGTTTACGATGAAAAAGTTCCGGAATTTAATTCAGAAATCTTAAATCTTGATATTCCTATTCTTGGTCTTTGTTATGGTCACTACATAGTACAGCTTGGTTACCAGGGTAAAGTTGGCAAGGCTGAGGTAGGTGAATTTGGCTTTGCTAAGTTAGAATTAAATCCACAGGTAAAATGCCCACTTTTTGAGGGAATTCAGCCAGAACAGCAGGTTTGGATGAGCCATCAGGACGGAGTTTTACAATTGGGAGAAGGCTTTGAAAAAGTTGGTTCAACTAAAGACTGTCCTTTTGCCGCAACTCAAAACCTTTCTAAAAAACGCTTCAGTCTTCAATTCCACTGCGAAGTAAAAGACACACCTTGTGGTAATCAGATCTTCCAGAACTTTGCAAATTATTGTGGAATGGAAAAAAACTGGGATCAGGATACAGTTCTTCAGATTATTCTTGAAAATATTAAAAAAGAAGCAGATGGTAGAAATGTACTTTTATTCTTAAGTGGTGGAGTTGATTCTACAATCACTTTTGCCCTTTTGAATAAGGCTTTAGGCCAGGACAGAGTTTTAGGTCTTCATATTGATAACGGTTTTATGCGTAAAAATGAATCTGCAAATGTTGCCCAGGCCTATAAAAAGTTCGGTTTTACCAATTTTATAGTAGAAGATGCTTCTCAAAGTTTCTTAAAGGCAATTTCGGGACTTACAGATCCTCAGAAAAAACGTATGGCTGTTGGAGAAAACTTTATTACAGTTCGTAACGAAGTTGTAGCAAAACAGCACTTAGATGACAACAAATGGTTACTGGCCCAGGGAACCCTTTACCCGGATATTATTGAATCTGGTGGAACTAAAAACTCTAACACAATTAAAACTCACCACAACAGAGTTGCCGGTATTCAGGAATTAATTGCAAAGGGACTTATAATTGAACCTATCCGTGATTTATACAAAGACGAAGTTCGTGCAATTGGTAAAAAACTCGGGCTTTCTGACGAATTAGTTATGAGACATCCATTCCCAGGTCCAGGCCTTTCAATCAATGTTTTATGTAACGATGGAAAATCATGGAATGAAAAAGATGCCCAGGAACTTACAGCAGCTAAAAAAGAACTGAACGACATTAAAATCGATATGTTCTGCCCTCAGTGTACAGCAAATCTTACAAGAGATGTACTTCCTGTACGTTCTGTTGGTGTTCAGGGAGATTTTAGAACTTACCGCTTCCCAGCACTTTTAGACTTTGGTCCTGCAGAAGAAGACGAATGGCCTTGTGGAGATAAAGCAGGCCAACTTGGAATTAAACACTTCCCTGGTAAACGCGAAAAAATCGAAGAAGCCTCATCTACTATCACAAATGCTGCAAAATACATCAACCGTACCTGTATTAAATTATATCAAAATCCAAAAATCAAAAATGAGGATTTAAAATTACAGGAAGGATATTGCGATAAAAATAGATTAGATCAGTTACGCGAAGTAGATAATATTGTACTTACAGAATTACATAAATCTGGCTATTACAATCAGATTTTCCAGCATCTTACAATTGATTTGCCTTATGCTTCTTGTCCAGAGCACGCAACTTTTGTTTTACGACCAGTAATTTCAGAAGATGTAATGACTGCAAGATTTGCCTATCTTCCAAAAGAAATTATGGGAGAAATTATAGAAGAAATTACTAAGCTTCCATTTGTTGATGCCCTTTACTTTGATGCAACAAACAAGCCACCTGCAACCTTTGGCTGGGAATAATTAGTTTAAATTTAAAAAGAAAAGGAGTTTTGCCTTAAAATAGACAAAACTCCTTTTTTTTATTTACTTAAGATTTTATCTTTTAGAACTCCGGCCTTTGCATTTCCGGGGAATAAATCTCTTGAATAATCAGCGGCTCTAAGGGCTGCTTTTGAATCACCTAGTGCCATATAGATTTCTGCAATTCGGTAATAAATCTCGGACCGGATTGTATTTTTACTTTCCCTTCCGGCGGCCTTTCCGTACAACTCAATTGCCTTTTCTTTTTTACCCAAAGAATAATAAATATTTGCAAGATTCATACAGGCACTTGTAGAAACATAAGGAGAAATCATATCTTTATCTAAGATTCCACCACTTTCGTAAACACAGTATTCATATATTCTAAGGCTTTCTGATTCAAGTTCATTATAAGCGGCAAACCAGGCGCCAATTTCTACCATTGGAAGTTCCATACCCTTCATCTGTGAAATATAAGAATCCCAGAAAGTTTGTTTTTCGTCAAAAGTTAAAACTTCTTCAAGATAATTTTTATATAATCTCCAGGCATCATCATATTGTTTTGTTGATAAAAGGAAATTAAGGGAATATTGAATCAAAAGAGTTCTGAATTCAGGACTGTCATCGTAATTTACTTCCAGAAGATTCCATAAATCCCGGTTTTTCTCTTTATCTGTAAGATTTTTTTTCTGCTTATAATCTAAATCGATTTTTTTAATCTGAAGATAAGGATTTTTATTTCTCTTCAAAGATTCATCAATTCTGTAAATTGCATCACTTAAAGGAATTTTTCTTCTGTTGTCATATTCTTCCATTTCAAGAGTTGCAAGGCCGGCTTTTCTAAGAGCTTTTATTTCATCATCTTCCCTGCGCTCCTGATTAGATTCCCAGGCAAAATCTGCATATTGAATTAAAGCAGGAACATAATCTGGATAATAATTTACGACATAAAATAATAAATCTGCACAGGAATCATTAAGTTCTTGATTTTTAGCCCAAATAGCAGAGTTTGTATAAATGATTGGAATTAAATTTTCTTCACTTTTACGAATATTTAAAAGGTCTTTATTTAGAATAATTTCCTGACGGGCCTTTTCTGCCATTTCCATCTGAGAAATTGCCATGTAGGCATCCGATTCAAGGGCAATCTGTTTAATTAAAGAAGTTTTAAAAATATTTTTATTCTTGTAGTCTTGCAAAAATCTCTTTGAATATTCAATTGCTTCAAGACTTTCAAAGGTATTTCCAGAATCATAAAGAACCAGGGCCCAGAAATAAGCATCATCTGCATCTGCAAATATCTGTGGCGCAAGATTTCCGGCAAGACCTAACTGCCCCTGTGTTAAGGCGTAAACAGCACAGTTTCTAAGCCAGAGTGGATTTTTACTTCCCTGATAGGCATCTAAATAAATGTCATAAAATTCTTCTTTATTGAAATAATCAAATAAATCTTCTGATTTTCCCTGATTATTATAAGCCTTTCTTAAAACTGCCTCTGAATAAATTGAACCATAAGCCCCGCCCTTTAATTTTTTTGCGTAATCAAGAGCCTGGTCAATTTTACCAGAATCAATAAAATGTTTTGTAAGTACGGCATTTAATTCCTGATTTTCAGAATTCTTTTTTAAGGCTTTTATTAAAAGATTTTCACTTAAAGTATCTTCGCCAAGTAATTTATAGCGGCGGTAAATACCCAGGTAGGCCCAGGAATCAAAGGCTTTTTTTTGTAAAGCCTTTAATTCTTTTTTTGCTTCTTTAAATTGTTTTTGATTTATTAAGACATCTACAAGTTCAAATTGACTTGTTAAAGATTTTTGTTCCGCTTTCATCCCGCAAGATGAAAGACAGAATAAAATTATAGAAATAAAAATTAAAATGTTTATTACTTTATGAAATTTAATTAAGGACTTCATTTTTTCCTATTTTATCAAGGACAGCATTAATAAATTTATAGGAATCATCAGCACCAAATTCTTTAGCAATATTAACAGCTTCATCAATTATAATTCCATTATTTGCGTCCGGCTGGAATTTTATCTGATAAATACTGGTTCGTAAGATTGCCAGGGTTACTTTGTTTAAACGCTCTTTACTCCAGTTTTCAGATAAATGACTTTCGATTAAGGAATCGATTTCGTCTATATGTTCTATTGTACCTGAAATGATTAAAGTCGCAAATGTTCTTTCTTCTTTTTGAGATGCAACAGGGTCCTCTTCTTCTGAATCGTTATTTTTTTTCAACCAGCTGAAAGTCAATAATTCATCTAAAGAAGGTTTTGTTACATCCCAGGAATACAAAGCCTGGAAGGCTAAGATTCTACCTTTTCGTCTAGACACTCTTATTCTCCCCAATTAAGCAATTGATCCAAATCATCACCAGTCTTCTTTCTTTTTACATTTTCTGGAGTGTTGATTTCTGCGGCCATTTCCTGAGCTACGGTCTGAACAAACTGTAACTGTTTCTGCTGACCAAGATTAGCACGAATGTAATCGTAAACGGTTACTGTTGTTTCAGGCTGAACAAGGTCACTAATTGAAAGGATTTTTGCTTCGTATTTTTTGAGGATTACAATGAATTTATAATCTGTTGGAGTTTCGATAAGGTCTGATACAAATCCTTCTTTTTCCTTAAACATTTTAAGTAATAAAACATCTGAAACACCAAGACTGTTTGAAGCCAAAGCATTCATAGGTAAAAGGATTTCGCCAGCCTGGAAACCAGAATCTGCAAGTTTTGACTGAGCAATCAACTGTTCCTTAGTCATTTTCTTGTCTATGTATTTATTTCTAAAATCGTTTAATTTATTTTTTGCACCATCAGGATCATTATTTTTAGGAACAATTACAACAAAAGTCTTTGCCATATCTGACTGTACAAAAGAAGCTTTGTTTGCATCATAGAACATTCTGATTTCTTCATCTGAAGGTGTTACATTCTGAATTTCACTCTGCTTTTGAGAAACTACATACTGCTGAATTACAAGTTGTGATTTTAAATAAACTTTGTATTCTTCAACATTCATACCAAGCTGCTGAGTCAAAAGTTCATCTAAAGTAACGTTCTGAGTTTTCTGAACATAATCACTAAGTTCTTTTTCGGTAAAAGCTCCGCCAATCTGCTGATTTAAAGACTGAATAAAATACTGATCAACAGTGCTGTCTGGAATTGAAATACCAGCAGCGGCAGCAGCCTGAAGCATCAATTTTTCATCGATTAATGAATCCAAAACCTTTTTCTTTTCATCAATTGTAAGACTTTTACCAATCTGTTTTTCATAAGATCTTACTCTTGTTTTAAGTTGTTTTACTGTAATAGTTTCGTTCTTTTTGTTATTAAGATTTACAACAACTAAAGGCTGTAAATCTGCCTGAGCAAAAAGTGCTCCTGCAGCAACAAATAAAATAACAAATGCAAGTGTAAATTTTTTCATATGTATTCCTTATTTATAATTTTCCTACTTTTATAACAAGTAAAGATAAAATTAGTTACTTAAATTTTTATTTATCCAGTGGTAAGCCACCAGAGATTACAGCCTTGATACGACGAACACCAGCTGAGGAAGACTGTTCTTTAACAATCTTAAAGTCTCCAATCTGGGCTGTATGCTGAACGTGAGGTCCACCACAAACTTCCTTAGAGAACCAGTCATTTTTAGGGTCCTTTCCGATTGTGTAAACCTTAACCTGTTCACCATATTTATTGGCAAATAAAGCGCGGGCACCTTCTGCCTTAGCCTGATCAAGAGTCATAACTTCCATTGTTACAGGAAGATCTTCCTTAATCTTCTGGTTTACAATATCTTCTGCCTTCTGAATTTCTTCTTTAGTCATTGCACGTTCAAAAGTAAAGTCAAAACGCATACGTTCAGCATTAATGTTAGAACCCTTCTGGGCAACCTGGTCACCAAGAATATCAACCAAAGCCTGCTGTAAAAGGTGAGTTGCAGTATGGTACTTTGTGGCAACATCAGACTGTTCTGCAATACCACCCTTAGCCTTTCCTGCTTCTGCAGTTTTTGAAGCTTCCTGGTGCTTGCGTTCAGCTTCTTTAAAGCCTTCTACATCAACAGTAAAGCCGTTTTCTTTTCCAAGTTCCTGAGTAAGTTCAAGAGGATAACCGTAAGTTTCGTAAAGATTGTAAGCAACCTTTCCGGAAATAATTTTCTTAGGGTTTTTATTTAAGTTAGGAAGCATCTTCTGGAATTCTGCTTCACCCTTCTTAAGAGTTGTACGGAATTTAGCTTCTTCCTTTGTAAGTTCTGAATAAATCTTGTCTTTATTCTGTTCAAGTTCTGGATATGCATTCTTGAAGTTTTCTACAACTACTGCAGCAATTTCTGCCATAAAATCTTTTTCAATTCCAAGTTTCATTCCGTGACGAACTGCACGACGAATAAGACGGCGGAGAACGTAACCTGCTCCTACACGGTCTGGAGTAACACCCTTCTGGTCACCAAGAATAAAAGTAGCAGAACGTGTATGATCAGCAATAATACGAACAGACTGATCTTTTGCTTCTTCTCCACCATATTTATAACCGGAAAGTTCTTCAATTTTATGAATGATTGGCTGGAAAACTTCTGTAAGATAAACTGAAGTCTTTCCCTGAAGAATACAGTTAGTTCTTTCAAGACCCATACCTGTATCTACATTCTTTTTAGGAAGTGGTTCAAGAGTTTTTTCGTCTACGCGGTTGAACTGCATAAATACATTGTTCCAGATTTCCATCCAGTTTGCAGAATCTGTACCCTTATTAGAACCTTTTGGAGGAAGACCTTCGCCTACCCAATAGAAAATTTCTGTATCAGGACCACAAGGACCAGTAGGACCAGCAGCCCACCAGTTATCACTTGCAGGAAGGTAAGCAATTTTATCTTCTGGCATACCATTTGCCTTCCAGGTTTCGGCAGCTTCTTCATCACGAGGAGCATTTTCGTCACCGGCAAAAACAGTAACAGAGATTTTTTTAGGATCAAGACCAAGCCATTTTGGAGAGGTCAAAAATTCATAGGAAAAAGCAATTGATTCTTTCTTGAAATAGTCTCCCAAAGACCAGTTTCCAAGCATTTCAAAACAAGTAAGGTGAGAAGGATCGCCTACTTCATCAATATCACCAGTACGGATACATTTCTGATAATCTGTAAGACGAGTTCCGGCAGGGTGTGGTTCACCAAGAAGATAAGGAACAAGTGGATGCATTCCGGCTGTTGTAAACAAAACTGAAGGGTCATTTTCAGGGATTAAAGACTGACCTGAAATTTCAACATGATTTTTTGATTTAAAAAACTCAATATATTTTGAGCGAAGTTCATTAGCGTTCATAACTTTTAATTATAATGAAAACTCTATTTATTGTAAATTAGACTTACTTTTATATATAGGTAGAAATCCTATCTGGTAAGTGTAAACAAACGGCCTTCAATAACAAAACAGTCGATTGGAGTTATTTTTACCGGGGTAAGAGTCAGCTGATTATAATCGGTAACAGTCTTTTCTACCGTCTTGCGCTTTACAGTCTCGGTAACAACCTTGCTGCCAAACTTCAAAGAATAATATTCCTGGAAATTTGAAAATTCAGAGTCGGAACGAAGTTGAAGCACAATATATTCACCAATTTTAGAAATAGAATAAATACCTGTCTCGGTAATTTCACCCTTCTTTAATTCATAAGTCAAATCTGAAAAAGAAACTGTAAAAGTATCATCAATTGAAGTCCAAAGATCGCCGTTAAGAACTTCTTTTTTGTAGATTTCTAAATCAGGACTTTCATTTGTATTAAAAGAAGACTGAACATTCATCTTTTTATAAGAACCATCCCAGGTAGAAGACTGTGAAATATTAAGATTGATATCATCACGCAGGGTAATTCTAATTTCATCTACATTTACAAGGGCAACATCAAAACGTCGGTGAAGATTCATAATATCTGCATTTACAGTTGTAAGATACATACCATTGTGACGAATCTTACTATCCTGCCATTCATAAACTTCCTGAACATCGCCAACAAACTGAATAATTTCTTTAGAAGCATAATCAAAAAAGACATAGCGGATATTTCCATCTTCATTTGAGACTTTATACCAAAGACCATCAAGAAAATCTGCAAAAGTTTCTACAGTTCCGTCCTGAATTCTAGAAAGTTCCTTTGCGGCAAGACGGCGGGCAGTTACTTTTATTTCCTGAGATAATTCATAATGCTGGCTGTTTGGATTCCATTTATATTCCTGCTGAATCTGATTTAGATTTTGATTTGATTCACTTTTTTCACCTTCAAGCTGTTCTGATTTATAAACCCAGACAGAAAAAGGTTCTCCCTTGGTAATACCTAATTCATAACTTTCTGAACGTTCTGTCTGCTGAATAAAAACAGTACCATCACTAGAAAATTCACCAATACTTTCTAAAACCAGTTTAGAACCGTTGTCCTTACACAAAAAGATATTCATTACATAATTGCCGTCATCACCAATTCCCTGGTAAATCAAACAATTTCTGTGGTCACCAATAATATCCATTCCCGAATAAGAGAAGGTTTTTGTTTTTGAAAAAGGAGTTAAAAGCTGGTCCAATCTAAGATAACTTCCGTCTTTTGGATTATAAATTCCTGGAATAAGCCACATGAATTCAGAACCAACTTTACGAACAAGTACAACTTCGTCATCATAAGCATCATTATTTAAATCTATTGTCAAAGTGCTGATTAAAGTTTCGGTTGCGTAAAGGGGAACAAAAGTTTCGTAAGTTTCGTTTTCTACTGAGCTAAGTCTGCTTTCTTCTGCTTCACTTTCCTTTGAATTACTGGATTTTGGTGTGATTACCTTTGCACGAACAACAGAATTATCTTTGTTTTTAAGTATTCTTCTTGTTATATAAAAAGTTCCTGCTAATATAATTGCAATAAGAGTAAATAAAGCTGGAATCAGAAATTGTCTTTTTTTCATAAAAAAAATAATAACTGTAATTGAGTATTTTCTCAAGCCAGAAAAAGTAATAGTACTTTCTCAATCCAGAAAAAATAATAGCAAATATTTAAATGCCAGACTTTTATTTTTTAGCGGGCAAATATTTACAGTTTGCTCGACTTTATTGATTTTTACGCAATATTATATTTTGTTTATTTCACTTTACGCAACGCACATTTTAACTTAAGATAAGCACTATAAAAGTGTAATCTATTTATTCAAATACAGGAGATTAGAAATGGGTGAAAATTATTTCAACAAAATTCCATGGCGCGAAGCACGCTTACAGTTGGGACACTGCCGTTCTATGGCAAAAGAAGAATTTGCTGATGGTGTAGAAGCACTTAAAGGCAAGAAAATTGTAATTGTTGGTTGTGGTGCTCAGGGACTTAACCAGGGTATGTGTTTAAGAGCCAGCGGTCTTGATGTTTCTTACGCTCTTAGAGATTCTGCTATTTCAGAAAAACGTCAGTCTTGGAAAAATGCCACAGAAAATGGATTTAAAGTTGGAACTTATGCAGAAATGATTCCAACAGCCGATTTAGTTGGAAACCTTACTCCAGATAAACAGCATACTCCAGTAATTAATGAAGTACAGAAATTAATGAAAAAAGGTTCAGCCCTCTGGTATTCACATGGATTTAACATGATTGAAGAAGGAATGATTATCCGTGACGATATTACTGTTGTAATGTGTGCACCTAAAGGTCCTGGTACAGAAGTTTGGCACGAATATGAAAGAGGATTTGGTGTACCTGATTTAATCGCCGTACACCCTGCAAATGATCCAGAAGGAAAAGGCTGGGCTTATGCAAAGGCTTTAGCAGTAGGAATGGGAGGTTCAAAAGCTGGTGTTCTTGAATCATCCTTTATTGCAGAAGTTAAATCTGACCTTATGGGTGAACAGACAATTCTTTGTGGTATGTTACAGGCTGGTACAATCGTTTGTTACGACAAAATGGTTGCAGAAGGAATTGCCCCAGAATATGCTACAAAACTTTTAATGCACGGATGGAATGTAATTTCAGAAGCTCTTAAATGGGGTGGAATTACAAATATGATGGACCGTCTTTCAAATCCTGCAAAAATTAAGGCAAATCAGCTTTCAAAAGAAATTAAAAAGCTCCTTGCTCCACTTTATCAGAAACACATGGATGACATTATCTCTGGTAAATTCTCTTCAACAATGATGAAGGACTGGGCAAATAAAGACCACGACCTTCTTACATGGCGCGAAGAAACAGGTAAACTTGCCTTTGAATCAACAAAAGAAGCTGCTGATGAAATCACAGAACAGGAATATTTTGACAAGGGTATTTTAATGGTTGCAATGGTAAAAGCCGGTTGTGAACTTGCATTCGAAACAATGGTTGATGCAGGAATTAAACCTGAATCAGCATACTACGAATCACTCCACGAAGTTCCACTTATTGCAAACCTTATCGACCGCAAACGCTTATACGAAATGAACAGAGTAATTTCTGATACAGCTGAATACGGATGTTACCTCTTTGCAAATGTTGCAGCTCCAATGATGGCAAAAGATCTTATGCCAAAACTTCATACAGACGTAATTGGTAAAGGCTTAGACGTAAAAGATAACGAAGTTAATAATGCAGAACTTGTAGAAGTTAATGCAGAAATCCGCAACCACCCAATCGAAGTTGTAGGAAGAAAACTCCGTGCTTACATGACAGCAATGAAGCCACTTCTCTAGTTTTTTGCTTAAAATAAATTGCTTTTAGTTAAATACGTCGAGTCAAGGCACGCGTACGCTTAAAGCCTTGACTTCGCCGTTTTTAGGGTTTGTAATAAACCCTAAATAAAAAACTCGCGGTCATAAAATAAAAAATGACTGCGAGTTTTTTTTATCTTTGCCCTGCCCCCCCCCAAAAAAAATCCGGGGAGCCAAGCAAATCAAAAAAAATTATTTACTGTTTACCGTCATAACCTGCTGAATTTCTGCATGTTCTTTTACTTCTTCCGAATCTCTTGGATTACTTCTAAAAGGTGGTAAAGGAAGTCCAGCCTTAGTAAAAATACTTACAGGACCATAATTGTACCAGGCATAACGAGCGTAGAGGGGATTTTTAACTTTTGGGCAAGATAAAATTATCTGATTACCCTTTAATTCAAAGTCAGCATTGTAAAATACCCTGTCATTTGAAGCAATTTCAAAAGCTGTAAAATCAGCAGAAACTTCATTTCCCTGAATTTTCTCCATCTCAATCATTTCCTGTAATTCTTTTTTATCTTCCCGATAGACAAAGCCCTGGTCGGCAAAATCAAAATTCAAAATCAATTTACCGTCTTTGCTAATTGCATCAGTAAAAACAGGAGCAAGGGCCTTTTCCTGACTACCTTTATTATAAACCTGATACAAGGCAGCAGCTTCCATTCTCTGGCCCAAAACTTTTTTAGCCTTAGGATGAATATCGTTGTACTGACCTAAATCAGCAGCAACAACCATGTAGGCATTTTTTACAGTCTGAGCAACTTTCTGCTGAGCTTCTCGAATAACAGACCAGTTTTTATAATCTTTGTCCTGAATATAACGGTGCTCTGGTAACTGAACAAAAACAAAAGGAAGTGAATTATCTTTCCAATCAACTCTCCAGTTATCAATCATATTTGTAAAAAGCTTGTAATAATAAGCAGGTTTATGATCATCACTTTCGCCCTGATACCAGATTACCCCCTTAATTGAATAAGGAATAATTCTCTGCAGCATAGTCTGGTACAAGCCACAAGGTCTGTATGGATTTTTACAATTTTTTGGACCAGGCCAGGGACAAGGGCCCAGAACTTTAATTACATCATTCCACTGGGTATTAGGATTTTCAGAGTAGATTTTTGCACATTTTTCCTGCCAGATATCATTTTCTTTTACATAAGCATCATATTCTGCACACTGTTCTTCTAGGCTTTTACCCTTTTCGGCTTCTTCGTATTCAGTCAGATAAGTTTTAAGTTCCTGATCTTTTTCCAGGTAAGAAGGAGCCATCCAGGCAGAAGCAGAAGTTCCACCCCAGTTACAGCCAATTACGCCAACCGTAACTCCCAAATCGGCAGCCAGCTGTTTAGCATAAAAATATCCAACAGCACTCCAGGCCTTTTTCCATTCGCTTTCCCAGGTTTGCCAGCAAGTATTTTTTTCTGCCTCGTAAAAAGCCTGATCCATCCAGCCAATTTTATTTGTGTAATAAAAACGAACCTTAGGATCTTCTTTAAGTTCAAGTTCAGCAGGACCTTCGCTACAATTCTGTAATTCAAACTCCATATTAGACTGACCACCAGCAAGCCAAACTTCACCAATGGCAATATCAGTAAAAGTAATTAAGTTATCAGCCGCCTGAACCTTCATAGTTAAATCAGTTTGAGCATCCAAAGCTTCTAAAGTTACTTCCCAACGGCCATCAAAAGACAAAGCCTTATTAGAACGTAAAAGCTTTCCCTTTGAATCTTCTAAAGAAACAGACACTTCAAGCGAATCCCTTGAATAACCAAAAACCTTTATATTTTTATTTCTCTGCAAAACACAATGATCAGAAAAAACTGCCGCAACCTGAAAATCAGACATAAAATCCTCCTAAAAAAATGGCCCCCGAAAATCGAGAGCCTTAAAACTACTTAAAAGCAGTAAAAATTAGTCTTCAAAAATCAAAGAATCTTTCTGAGATTCAACATTACCCTTGGCATAAGCAACATGACCAATCTTGTAAGCCTTCATGTCAGGAATTCCTTCTTTTGAATATTTATGAGCATTTGCATTGAATTTATCAATAATTGCATCTGCATCCTTAGCTTTAACAGCAAGAACAAAACCAATACCCATATTAAAAGTATTGTAGATTGTATTCAAATCTGCACCACGGCGAATCAATTCACCAAATACAGGTGGAATGTCCCAGCTGTCTCTTTTAATAACAGAAATCAACTGTTTTTTGCCATCTTTTGCCTTTGGATACATACGTGGAATATTTTCATAAAAACCACCACCTGTAACATGAACCATACCATGAACTGATTTTTTATAATCAGCCAAAACTTCCATAACTGGCTTAACATAAATTCTTGTAGGAGTAAGAAGAACTTCTCCAATAGTTTTTCCAGTATCTTTACCGTCAATTACAAAAGGATCATTTGGATTAGGAACCAGTTTACGAACTAAACTAAAACCGTTTGAATGAACGCCAGTAGAAGAAAGACCAATCAAAACGTCCCCTTCTTTAATAGACTGACCGTCAATCATATCTTTCTTTTCGCCAACGCCAACACCAAAACCAGCTAAATCATATTTTCCAACATCATAAAAACCTGGCATTTCGGCAGTTTCGCCACCTAAAAGAGCACAACCAGTTTCAACACAGCCGTCAGCAACCCCCTTAACTAAATCAGCCGCAACATCAGCTTCAAGTTTTCCACAAGCAACATAATCCAGGAAGAATAAAGTTTGAACACCAGAGCAAAGAATATCATTTACACTCATAGCAACACAGTCAATTCCAACTGTATCGTATTTTTTCATCTGAAAAGCAATGTCGAGTTTTGTTCCAACACCGTCAGTTCCACTTACCATTACAGGATTTTTATATCCTTTTGGAACTTCAAACATTCCGTTAAAGCTTCCAAGTCCAGTCAACAAACCTGGGATTGCAGTTCTTTTTGCATGGTCCTTGTACTTGTTTACTGCGCGATAACCTTCTTCTACATCAACGCCTGATTCTTTGTATGACGCCATGATCAACTCCTGTGGATTAATAAAAAATTAATATAAATTTGGGCGTTCCGGTTGTAAACAACCGTCGGTGCTTGCATGGTTCCGCTTCGCTTCATTCGTATAAATACGAACGCCTGCGGCGCCATTCCACCACCTAACGCGTGGCCTTATTATAAAGAAAATGCTTAAGATTGAAAACAGGTCTTAATAGACTTATCTGGAAACCTGATAACTTAAAAGCAAAAGATGAAGTTCTTCCAGTTTTGCTACATTAAAAACCTGAAAAACTTCAGAAAAATCTTTTTTTACCGTAGAAAGACTTACAAAATATTTTTCACTTAAATCTTTATAAGAAAGATTGTTCTGTAAATTGTCTAAAATCATATTAATCTGTCTTTCGGTAAGACCATATTCCGAAAGAAAAACTTTACTTCCAGGCTGTTTATTTTTTATTACCGGATTATTAGAAACCGACACCGGAAAAATACAGGATAATTTAGCCTTAAGAATATCATAAACCCAGATATAAAAAACTAAGAACATTGCAGAAGAACCCAGAGTAATGCAGAATTTAACCGGTCCATGGGTCCAGACACAGGCAATACAAATTATGTGGAAAGTAAAAAGAGCTACAGTTTTTGGGATATAATTTTTTATAAGATAGCCTTTGCAAAAGAGTAAAATATAAGAAACGTAAAAAAGGAAAACGCCTAACTGCTCATAGGTGATATTCATTGTTACAAAACTTTCAACCAGACAAACCCCAATTGTCATTGGAAATACTGGTTTAAAAACCATAAAAAAACAACAGCCGGCACAAATGCCATGAATTATCATATCAACAATTCTGCTGTTTGGAATGATTGAATAAATATCATCCGAAGAAAAATACTCTGACACACAAGCCGAAGCAATTAAGATACCGGCAACCAAACATACAACTCTCTCAATAGTAAGCTTCTTGCTTTTCTTATCTTCTTCCATACTTCGAAAGATTATACAATATTTTGGCCCTAAATAGAAGAAAAGTTTAATAATTAATTAAATTTTCTGCAATTTTTGAAGAAATCTTAATTCCATCCATGGCAGAAGATACAATTCCGCCCGAATAACCAGCACCTTCCCCAGCAGGGAAAAGATTATTTAGACCAATACACTGTAAAGATTCTTTATCCCTGCAGATTCTTACCGGAGTGCTGGTTCTGGTTTCGCTTGCAATCATAAGAGCCTGGGGACAAATAAAACCTTTCATATTTTTATCAATTTCCACAAAGCCTTTTTGAAGACGACTTCTAATATGTTCCGGAAGCCAGTCATTTAAGTTAGAAGAATAAAGGCCTGGAGTATAACTTGTGCTTGGGAATTCTGTTGATTTTCGGTCGGCCAGGAAATCTACCACTTTTTGAGCAGGAGCGGCCTGTCCCTGACCATTTTCCTTGGTTAATTTTTCCAGATAATTTCTAAACAAAAGCCCCGCAAGAGCAGGACAGTCTATTTTTTTTGCCTGGTCATAAAAAATAAGAGGAATATCTTCTGGTCTAATTTCAACTACAATTGCCGCATTTGACCACTTTGAATTACGGGCCGCAGCCGACATACCATTTACAACAATTTCATCTGGTCCCGAAGAAGAAGGAACAACAAAACCGCCCGGGCACATACAAAAAGAATAAAGTCCACGGCCATCAATCTGGCAGGTAACTCTGTATTCAGCCGCCCCCAGTTTAGGATCAGGATTTCCATGAAACTGAATGGAATCAATAATTTCTCTTGGATGTTCAACCCTTACTCCAGCCGCAAAAGTTTTTGCTTCAAGAGAGCGGGGACTAATTTTTGCAATAAGCTGGTAAACATCAGGAGCCGAATGCCCTGTAGCCAAAATCACAAAATCAGCATAGATTTCTTTTTCCTGGCCACTAGTAAGATCCCTGTATTTAACACCCTTTACAATTTTTTCATCCGCAGAATCCTGGCAAATCAAATCTGTAAAAAGTGAATTAAAATGAACCTGACCTCCAAGTTCAATAATTTTATTGCGCATGTTATTTATAATTTTAGGAAGTTTATCGGTTCCAATGTGAGGATGAGCATCTGTAAGAATTTTAGGGTCTGCTCCAAAATGGGCAAAAATCTGTAAAACAGAATTAATGTTTCCCCTCTTGTTACTTCTTGTGTAAAGTTTACCGTCAGAAAAAGTTCCCGCGCCACCTTCTCCAAAACAATAATTTGAATTGGCGTCTACTAAATCTTTTGTAGAAATTTTAGCAATATCCCTGCGGCGTTCAGAAGTTTCTTTTCCCCTTTCTAAAATGATTGGAGTAATTCCATCTTCCAAAAGTCTTAAAGCCGCAAAAAGACCTGCAGGCCCGCTTCCGATAATTATTACCCTTTTCTTTTCATCTGCTTTTTTCCAGACAGGTAAAGAATCACTTTTGTTAACTTCTTTATCTACCGGCTGGCCAATAAAAACTTTGTAGCGTAAATGTAATTTAATCTGGCCATGGCGGGCATCAATTGATTTTTTTATAAGCAGGTAACTTTCGTTTGTGAGGGGATTTTTTTTAAAGAAATCTAAATCCTGTGGAGAAAGTTTTTTCTTACACTCTTTTATTATTTCTGCAAGAATTATTTTCTTATTATTTTCTGCTTCTGCTTTTACAGTAACCGTAACTTCTAAAATCATAAAAACAGTATAAAGATTTAAAGGACAAAAAAAAAGCAGTCCAGAAAAACTAGACTGCTTTTACTGTATAATAATATACTAACTCCCCATATAAAACTAAACTCTCCCTTTCTTGTCTATTCCTTTAGAAGGCTTAGTTTTTTTTAGTATAATTATCAACTCGTTTAATTCGACTTGATAATATTTTCAAAAATGCCTTTGGTCAATTATGATTTTTCAAAAATAACCAAGGTTATTTAAATATAACTCAAGTTACCAAAAGCAAGGGGAGCTTTCTATTTTGAATAATTCAAAATCTGCTCTGTAAGTAAAGGAATCAGCTGTTTCTTTCTTGAAACTATTCCCTGCAGTAAATAAACATTTTCAGACTTTTTAGGGAAGCTTATAAACTGAACAAACTTAGAATCAGTTTCAATCAGGAAAATACTGGAAAGGGCTGTAATATCAGTTACCATAAGACAAGAAAAAAGTGCCTTACGACTTCTTCTTTCAATTTCCAGTTCAGCAAGGAATTCTTCTTTACGGTTAAGAACTTCCTGAGTATTTCCAACTTCAATCTGGCTGACAGTATAAAGGAATTTTCCTTCTGTATATTCTTTTAAATCCTGACGAACCAAATCACCAGCGGCTCTGCCATTAATATTACTTCCGGCAATTAAGATTTCATTTCCTAATTCTTTAATATCTAAATCTGTAATACTTGAAAGATACTCGGCAGTTTCGCGGTCAACTTCGGTAGTAGTAGCAGACTGTAAAATTAAAGTATCGGAAAGAATTCCACACAAAAGTAAAGAGGCAATGTCTTTAGGAATTGGAATTTTAAAATCATTGTAAAAATTAGCAATCTGAGTTGCAGTAGAACCAACCGGACGATTTATAAAAGTAATTGGATTTTTTGTAGAAATAGAACCAATTCTGTGGTGGTCTACAACTTCCTGAATTGTATACTGTTCAACCCCTTCTACAGCCTGGGAAAGTTCATTATGGTCTACTAAAATAACTTCGATATTTGGCTCTTTTAATAAATCATGTTCAGAAATCATTCCAATAACTTTGTTTTCATCATCAACAACAGGAAGATATTTACAATGAGCATTCATCAAAAGATCTTTAATTTTAGAAACAGTATCATTTTGATGAACAGTTTTAATTTCTGCATCCCCCATAACACTTACCGGCATAGAATAAGCAATTAACATAGAAGTTGGAGAAGTAGAATATGGACTTACAATTACCGAAACCCCGTTTTTTTCTGCCAGTTCCCGCAATTCTTTATCAATCACACAATTAGAAGTTGTAATCAAAAGTTTTACTTTATGCTCAATACAAATTTTATGAATATCCCGGCGGTCAGAAGCAATTACAACAATATCTTCACTGGCGTGGGCATTTAAGCGTTTTACAAAAGTTTCATTAGAGGAAGAAGCAACATGAATAGAAGCTTTAAATTCATCATTTGAATCTCCGGCAATAATAATTGGCTGGGCATTCAAAGTCTTTTGAATTAAATCAATAGTTGTAGGGAATTTATGTTTTTTCTCTGGATTTAAAATTGTAAGAACACCCTTTGCAAAACCAGAATAATGAAGTAAAGAAAGATATTTTCCCTCTTTATCAACAACAGGCATTACCCTGTTTTCTGATTTTTCCATTCTGGCAATAGATTCCCAAACAGAAACATCTTCGCAAACAGTCTCAACTTTTGACTGCATAAAATATTTTACTTTTGGAATTAAATCCGGAATATATTCAGGGCGATTTACCCCAAATTTCTTAAATATATAAGCGGTCTGTGGATTTAAATGACCTGCACGGGCAGCCTTATATTCAGGATGTCCCATAAGATTCTTTAATTTAGCATAAGCAACAGCAGAAACTACAGCGTCGGTATCTGGATTTCTGTGACCAATAATATAAACTGATTTTTCCATAAATAAATTATATTCTTTAAATAGGAAGATTTAAAGACTTCTTTTTAATAGATTTCTTATAAGAGAAGTAAAGTATTCATTATTAATTGCAAATTTATTATAATTTGGCTTATGACTTATAAGTACGAAACCCATCTTCACACAAGTGAAGCAAGTGCCTGCGCCACAACAAAAGCCGCAGATTATATAGAAGCTTATAAAGCAGCAGGATATTCAGGTATCTTTGTAACAGATCATTTTTTTGGTGGAAATACTTGTGTAGACAGGGAATTACCTTGGGAAAAAAGAATTGAACTTTACTGCAAGGGTTACGAAAACGCCCTGGAAGCAGCAAAAAAGGCCGGTGATTTTTCTGTATTTTTTGGCATAGAACAAACCTTTGATGGAGACGATTATCTTCTTTACGGACTTGATAAAAACTGGCTTATAAAACATCCGGAAATTGAATTTATGAATCACAAAGAAACTTTTGACGCAGTAAATGCTCTTGGCGGACTTATGATTCAGGCCCACCCCTTTAGATTAAGAAATTACATAAAAGCAATTCACCTTCATCCCCGCGAAGTTCACGGAATAGAAATCTATAACGCCGGCAATAGAATAGAAGAAAATCAACAGGCAGAATTATATGCAAAAATTTACGATTTTCCTGTAACCAGCGGTTCAGATATTCACAATGTAGATTTTATTCTCAATCGGGAAGGAAAATTACCGGTTGGCGGAATGGAATTTACAAAAAAACTTAATTCAATAGAAGATTATATTCAAGCAATAAAAAATAAAGAAGGAAAAATCCTAAATTAATACAGGAAGAGGAAGGTTTAAATTGAATGGCTAAAATATCGCCATTCAATGTTACTCTGTTAAATCAAAAAAGCTGCCTCACCAGGAAGTTTTACCTTTGAAGAAGACAAACTCCTGATACGACAGCCTTTTGTAAACTTTTATTACTAATTATGATTTATTTTTATTCTTCAAGTTTTGCCACAGCTACTTGAGAAATATGTAAACCTTCGATTGAACCATCACTTCCTTCTTCATATTCGATAACAATCCCAGCATATGTATTACTATCTTCTGTAACCAAATTTAAATTCTGTGATACCATAGTTAGGTAATATTTACCGTACATATTTAAATACTTATTAAATTTTTCAGTATAATCCGTTTCTTTTTCATCTTTAATCTTTGTTGCCTTTGTACATTCAACCTTAGTTACAGAATCTGAAATAACTAAATCTGCAATATCTTGATATTCGCTTACAGAACCATCAGAAGAAACATCAGTTTCAACAGAAGACATCACCCACTTTCCATCAGTAAATTCAAAAGGTTTAGCTGTCATCTGTGGTGACCAGATACTAGGCAATGAATAAGAAGTATCAGGATCATCTTTTAATTTAAATTCGACATTTGCAGAAGCAGCAAATTTGTAATCATAACTCTTTAATTTTTCTAACATAACTTTTGATTTGTCACCTGCTTCATAAACAAATACAGTGAAAACATCACCATAATTTTTTGTTTCTGAAATATAGGACCAGTTCCACCATTCAGAAGGTCCCGCATAATTAACACCGCCAAGATTAAAACCCAACCCAAAAGTAAATGAAGAATCTTTTAAAATTGAAGAATCTTTTAAAAATGTTGGGGACAAAACTTGGGCAGTAAGACTTTCTGGAATTGTTTCACCGTCTACGGTTCGTGGATAAGTATACTGTGGAATTACTAAGCTTTGTTTATAAGCTTCAATATCAAAATACTTTGTATAATCAAGATTTCCACCACTTACACACTTCTGTTTAAAACTATGCCATTCAACTTTACTGTCAGACTTTTTCTTGAAATTTCCTCTGAACTCAACTGTATATTCTTGACCTTTACTTCCCCAAGGATAAATAAATTCTCTTCTATCAGCTTCAACATCCTCATTTTTAATACTAAGTATTACTGGAATTTCATCTAAGACAAATCCAGATCCCGAATCATTACCTACAACAACATCATCTGCAAGAGTAATCTTAATACCAGTATCGCAAGTTTCTACACTAAACCATTCTTTTGCAATTTCTTCTTCAGATTTTTCTTCTTCAGATTTTTCTTCCTCAGATTTTTCTTCCTCAGATTTTTCTTCTTCAGATTTATTTTCTTCTGTTGGGGTTTCTGCTGCAGGAGTGTCTTTATTAAGACCTGTTAATAAATCACACGATAAGAATAAAAATGCTGTCATTGTTGCCAACAAAGCCAATTTGATTTTTTTCATAAAACACCTCACTTTTTTGTTTTTTAATATGTTTATGACTAAGAATTATATAACAATTTGATAAGAAATTACTATTCTTACCTTTGTAAATTCTTAGAATTATTGAAAAACAAAAAAGTGAGGTGTTTTATGAAAAAAATCAAATTGGCTTTGTTGGCAACAATGACA
>JAIKYZ010000079.1 GCA_024682655.1 Treponema sp. | reverse complement strand
AAACTCGTGTTTAGAAATAAGACTCTTTTCTTCGCTTAAAAGCGAATCCAGAGATTCATTAAAAAGAGCAGAAATGGCAATAAGATTTTCAATATCTGGAATGCCGTTACCACTTTCCCACTTTGTAATTGCCTGACGACTTACATGGATTTTTTCCGCCAGAGCTTCCTGAGAAATACCCTTTTCTTTTCAAAGCATTTTAAGCTTTTCTGCAAAAATCATAATGTGTTTTCCTCCATAAGGCTTTGTTTTATGCTTCGAATCATAAGTGCTTCATGAATATTTTAACAGAAATTAGAGATTGCAAAAGAGATTTTTTATGCTACTTATCGTGGCATTTGCTTTTTAAGAGCCTTCTCAAAGCTTTTTTCAAACTTCAGCTCTTCCTTACTTCCCGCCGCGGGCAGCTCAAGCATTTTCTTTTTCCAGGAAGAAAGATAAATTGCGTTAGAAAGTAAAAGGCTCTTACGCCCTTCGCGTCCGTCATCCGCTAGAAGGGGTAGCGAGCAACGAAGTTGAACTGAACCCCAAAAAACGCTCCGCACTGCTCGCCTTTTTTAGCGCTCTCTTCGGTAGTTGGTTCAAGTCCTTTATTTTCTGCGAATAAAAAAAAAACTGAGATTTTTCTCCAAAAATTTTAAAACACTCTACCTTTGCTAATCTGTCAATTTGGTAAATCCGTTAAAAAAAACAGTCCACTGGACTGTTTTTTTTAACGGATTTGCTATGGCATAGGATTGTCTGACTTTCACCAACAAGTTGGTTCAAGTCCTCTATTACTTTAGTTAAATAAAAATCCCCGAGAATTCATATATTCTCAGGGATTTTTCACCTATCTCAAGCCGATTGTCGGACTTTCCCTGCCCCCTCCATTCGCAGACCTCCTGTCTGCTCTTTCCGGGCGCCTTCGTAAGCTGTCGCCGGCTTCCCTGCCGGCTTTTCTAAAAAACGCTCCGCACTGCTCGCCTTTTTTCCGCGCTCTCTTCGGAAGTTGGTTCAAGTCCTTTAGTTCCGGGCGTAAAAAAAAATCCCTGAGATTTTTTCTCCAGAAATTTTTGAACACTCTACCTTTGTTAATCTGGCAGTTTGGTAAATCCTAAAAACAGTCCACCGGACTGTTTTTTTAACGGATTTGCTATGGCTCGGGATTGTCAGACTTTCACCAACAAGTTGGTTCAAGTCCTTTAGTTCTTTTGTTAAATAAAAATCCCCGAGAATTCATATATTCTCAGGGATTTATAGAGTATCTCAAGCCGATTGTCGGACTTTCCCTGCCCCCTCCATTCGCAGACCTCCTGTCTGCTCTTTCCGGGCGCCTTCGTAAGCTGTCGCCGGCTTCCCTGCCGGCTTTTCTAAAAAACGCTCCGCACTGCTCGCCTTTTTTAGCGCTTACTTCGGTAGTTGGTTCAAGTCCTCTATTTCCGGGGTTAAATAAAAATCCCCGAGAATTCATATATTCTCAGGGATTTTTCACCTATCTCAAGCCGATTGTCGGACTTGAACCAACTACCTGCACGTTACGAGGGTGCTGCTCTACCAGGTGAGCTAAATCGGCATATTTATTTAAATTTTGGGCCAATTCCAGGTGGTTGATTTGGGTTAAGATTGGCGGGTGCTTACTCTTGTTTCGTATGTACGTTTCATATCGTTGATATTATTTACTATTACATATGTTTCGAATAATTCTATCTTACGCTGGGAAACCATCTTGTTTAATTCGTCTTTTATTACTTCTACGGAAAGGCCTGCCCAGTGAGCGATATCACTCATTGTAACATTGAACTTTCTTTGTTTTTCTACTTCATTATTAACAGGATTCATTTCATCAAGCATGAGGAATACATCGGCCAATCTTGCCTGTAAATCTTTTACTACAAGAATTCTAAAGCGACGTTTCTGATCGTAAATACGTTTGCAGAAAAGTTTAAGGAGATGTAAAGCCATCTGTGGATTTCCTGTAATCAATAATTCAAAGTTTTCTTTATTGAATTCAAGACACTTAACTTTTCCTGAAGCCATACAAGTTGCAGATCTTGGTGAATTATCAAGAATTGCCATTTCTCCAAAGAATTCACCAGGTTTTAAGATATCAAGATTTTTAGAAGAACCATTTACACATTTTACTAACTGAACACGTCCTGACTGAATTAAATAAAAAGAATCACCAGGTTCAAATTCTGAAATGATTACTTCATCTGGTTCATAGGTTTTGGCAAAACGTTCAAAAGCTGGGAGCTGGAATAATTTTAGTGATGAATTGCTTGAATCTTCATATTCTTCAGAAACTGGATTGCGATTATGTGCGGCTAATTTATCTTTTCTTAATTTTGCATCGGCGTATAGTTTTGCAACTTCTTCTTTTCTAGTTGTATTTGGATATCTTTTTAAGAATTTTAAATATACATCACAGGCTGAACGATATTTTTCGTCATCGTAAAAACTCTTTGCAACGGCAATCATTCCGCTCTGCTGGTCTTCTGTTATATTATTTAATATTGATTCTGTTTTTTTATGAATTTGTCTAAGTTGATTTGAAAATACACGGAGCATTTTCATAATCAAAGCTTTGTTATTACTAAACATCAGTTCAAATTCTTGAACTGTCATTGCAATTGCAACCGTTGGAACTAAGGCAATCGCTGTTTCTTCGCGGGGAAAATGTCCTAATGCAGACTTAACTCCGAAAAATTCACCACTTTTTACCTGTTCAGCAGTATCTTGGCCCGACTCAATATCTTTACTAGAAAGAAGAACGGCCCCCTGCTGCATGATGAAAATTCTCTCATCCCGGTCGCCTTCGAAATAAATGATAGACCCTTTTGTATATTGCATTGCTCTAGGCATACTAAATACAACTCCTAACTTTTAAAATTGCACTATAATCCTTTTTACCCTAAATTATATCATAAGTTTTTATTTTATGCTATTCTAAATGAATGATTGATTTACATGTACACACAACAGCATCTGATGGACAATTTACTCCAAGTCAAATTATTCAAATGGCTGTTGAAAAGGGTCTTACAAGAATTGCAATAACCGATCATGATACTGCAGCTGGTTTAGAAGAAGCAAAAATCGCGGCAGAAAAATTAAAAATCAACTTTGTAGCAGGAACTGAATTAAACATTTCTTTTCCAACCGGCGAATTCCATCTTTTAGGTTTAGGATTTACTCACATTTCACCTTCCTTGAATGATATTTTTCAGGGACTTGTTAAAAGCAGACAGGAAAGAAACGAAAGTATAATCAATAAAATGCAAGAAGATGGAGTTCAAATCACTCTGGAAGAAATGGAAAAGGATTATCCCAACACAATTTTAGGCCGTCCACACTTTGCTGCGGAACTGGTTAAAAAAAATGTTGTTAAAAACCGGCAGATGGCTTTTGATAAATATCTGGCAAAAGGTCGTCCCTGGTACGTAGACAGAGTTGGTGCAAATCTTGATCAGGCAATAGTTGCAATTAAAGAATCTGGTGGAGTTCCAGTCGTAGCTCACCCAATGTCACTTTATCTTTCCTGGGGAAAACTTCCCGATACACTGCAAAACTTTTACGAAAGAGGAATAGCAGGAATTGAAGCTTATCATCCGGGGGCTAGAATGACTGAATGTTTAAGGTTAGAAGAATTGGCAAGAAAAATAGGACTTTTTGTAACTGCCGGCAGTGATTTTCATGGTCCAAAAGTTCGTGCCGATAGGAAATTAGGTCATACCTGTAATGGAAAACCTATTGAAGACCGCTTCTGGACCCAAGAATTAGGCAAATATCTAAATCGCCTATAAAAAAATCCACTGTTTTTATAAGAGCACAGTGGATTCTTTTTTACAGGCCCAATAATTTAGCCGCATTTGAATATAAAATCTTTTCCCTGTCAGAATCAGACAATCCAAGTTTATCAAATCTTTCCATTTCTTCTTTATGATCCCACATAGGAAAATCAGACCCCCAGACAAATCTGTCGGCACCGTGTTTTTTAATAAAGGCATTGGCCTTTTCAACAGGAAGGGTCCAGAGAGAACTTGAAGTATCAAAATAAATCTTTTGCCCCGCAAGAATCTCATAGGATTTATCCCATTCTGTGTAACCGCCAAAGTGAGCTGCAATCATAAGTAAATCAGGGTAGCGGTCAATTACATTTTTAAAATGCTGGGGGCCTGAAAAATCAAAACGTTTATCGCCGGCATGAACTAAACAAATCAAACCTAATTCAATCAGTTTTTCGTAAATCGGATTCATTTTTTCGCAATCAATAGGAAATTTTTGAAAATCAGGATGCATTTTAATTCCTTTTAATCCTGCATTTTTAATCCTTTCCAATTCTGCACTAAAATTCTCGTAATCGGCATGCATTGTACCAAAGCCAATAAATTCAGAATGTTTAGAAGCCTGTTCAATAATGTAATTATTTATACTTTCAACCTGAGAAGCAGAAGTTGCAGCAGAGTGAACGACATATTTTGTAACATTTATTCTTTTTCCACTTGCAATCAAGGCTTCCGGAGAACCGCTATAAGACATGGGCGCATTATAAAAAGCCCCAATTGCGTGACTGGCCTTTTCGGCAATTTTATTTGGATATATGTGAGCGTGAAAATCTATAATCATGATGGCATTTTACCAAAATCAATTCCTTTTTTTCAATAACATTAGTATATTTATAATATTGGAGTATTAAATGGAAAGTATTCTTTCATATCAAGGCCTTTCTAAGATTTATGGAAGCAAAGTTGCATTAGATGGAATTAATTTAGACATTCCAGAAAATTCAATAATCGGACTTTTAGGCCCAAACGGTAGTGGAAAAACTACCCTCTTAAAATTAGCAGCGGGACTATTAACTCCTTCTACCGGAAAAATCAGCTCTTTGGGACATAAAATAGGAGCTGTGACAAAAGAAAACATTGCTTATCAACCTGACCGGGTATTTTTAAATGACTGGATGACAGTTTTAGATTTAATTCACATGATGGATGATTTTTTTCCGAATTTTAATAAAAATAAGGCCCTTGATTTAGTCAAAGACCTACATATAAATCCAAAAGACAGAATTAAAACTTTATCAAAAGGAAATAAGGAAAAGGTACAGTTGATAATGACCATGAGCCGGGACGTTAAACTTTATCTCCTTGATGAACCAATTGGCGGAGTTGATCCCGCAGCCCGCGAATATATTTTAAAAACAATCTTAAATAACTATAAAGAGAATTCTTCAATCGTAATTTCCACCCATCTTATTTTAGATATCGAAGAAATTTTGACTTATATAATTTTCCTAAAGCAAGGTCATATTGTAAGACAGGGAATTGCAAAGGATATAAGACAAGAAAGCGGAATGACAATTGATCAGCTTTTCAGGGAGGAATTCAGATGTTAAAAAATATAAGAAATCCTTTTCCAAGAATAGGAAAAATCTACAAATATGAATTTTTAAATGTTGCAAAAATATTGTTACCACTTTATGGAATTCTTTTAATTCTGGGACTTATAAACGGTCTTACAACAGACAAAGATAAAATAAAAAATCTACTTGATTCAGAAAACCCAGTTATTCAAGAGGCAGAGCCTTATAATTCAGAACCAGATTTACCTTTAATTCCACAAGATGATTATGATTTACAGGAAAGAAATAATTCTGCCCATCAAATCTCTTACATTCCAGGTGATACTTATCAAATTCAGCCGGCACAATATTTCCACTACGAAAGTTCGGGAAATCTTTCACTTCCTAAGATTTTCACAGGAGTTCTGGTGATTGCTTTTTCAATTTTCATACAAATCATTATGCTTGTTACTTTTATAATATTTGCACGAAGATTTAGGAAAGCAATGTTTGGAGAAGAAGCTTATTTAAACTTGAGCCTGCCAATTACAATTGGAGAACATATCTGGGGCAGATTTTTATGCTACTTTACCTGGATATTAATTTGTTTTGTAACAGTTATGCTTTCCGGATGTCTTTCTTTTATTAAAATTTTCCATATAGATTTAATAAGAGACGCCTTTGCTTCACTAAATACAGAAATCCAAAGAAATCTGGGAAATCCAACAGGACTTTACATACAATTTATACTTGTAATTCTAACTTTATCTATTTTGATACTTAGTTTTATTTTCTTTATTAATACCCTGGCTTCTTTGTACAAAAAACATGGAACTCTGCTTAAAATAATTTCCATCGTAATCACTTTATCGATTTTTGGAAAAGTTCTATCAATGGCTTTCACCTATCATGATATGAATAGTTTGATGAGTTTTTCTAAATCTCTATGGAAAGCAATAGTAATTTACCTGGGATTTTCGACTATTTTTATGTCATTAACCCACCTTATTCTTTCTACAAAATTGAATCTAGAATAAGGCGGTTAACATTTAACTTAGTTTTCTTCAACAAAAAGAGCAGTGGAAGGATCTAAAATATATAAACCATTGGAATAAATTACCTTTCCTCCGGTAATATGAAGAGTCTTTCCTTCTGCTGCTTCAAAAGACCTTTTACTATTCGAAGCGTTGATAATTACAAGGACAGATTTTCCCTCAGGTGATTTTCGTCTGTAAACCAAAGGATATTCAGCCTGTAAAAATTCAATATCAGAATATGGCTGCAAGGCTTGGCAAGCTTTACGACATTCAATCAAAGAGTGTACTTCATTCCACAAAGAATTTGGATCTGCCCTTTGAGCCTGAACAGTTGGACGATCTTCGCTGGAATCTTGAGGTAAATATAAATCTTCAGCCTTTGCTTTACTAAAACCTGCATTTACCGAAGAATCCCACTGCATTGGAGTTCTAGAACCAGTTCTTGCATAACCACCTTCTTTTGAAGTAAGGCCAGTAACATAACGCATACCAATTTCATCACCATAATAAATAAATGGAGCTCCAGGCATACTCAACAAAAAGGCAAAGGCCACTTTAAGTTCGGCAGGATTCAAAAAAGCTGCTAATCGGCCCATGTCATGATTGCCCGAAGGAATACACATAAGCCCCTTTCTTTCAGACTTTTCATAATTTCGAATGTAAGTGTTTACAAATTCATAGGCACTGCCATTTGCTTTACTCGAAAAATAAGGTTTTTCAGATCTAAATAAATCGGTGTAGTGGGAATTTCCAAAATGTAAGAGGAAATCCATGTGGAAACCAGCCTGTAAAGATTTATCTGCTTCACCCCATTCACTAACCATAGCGGCATCAGGAAATTCCTTATCTAAAACAGCTCTGACTTTTTTCCAGAGTGCAATAGTTCCCTTTCCTTCTTCATCATGTTTAACAAGACTACCAGCCATATCAACGCGGAAACCATCACAACCCATTTTAAGCCAGAAGCGCATAACATCAATCATTGCGTTAAGCGTTGCACTTGGACCTGGAGAATCAGGAGACTGCTGCCAGGGACGTTGGCATTTATAAAAACCGTAATTCAAAGCAGGCTGATGAGTAAAAAAGTTTACGGCACAAGAACCATCACGATCTGACATACCCCGTAAATTTCCCATACCAGAAACTTCTTCCCAAACAGAATCGGTCCATACATACCGGTCGGTATATAGATTTTTTTCAGCTTTCATAGATTCCTTAAACCAAGGATGCTCCAAAGAAGTATGACCTGGAACTAAATCAAGCAAAATATGAAGGCCTTTTTTATGGGCAATAGAAAAAAGTTCTTTTAAATCATCATTTGTACCATAACGAGGAGCAACTTTACAATAATCACTTACATCATAGCCTGCATCACCAAAAGGAGATTCAAAACAAGGATTAATCCAAATAGCATTACAGCCCAATTCTTTGATGTAATCTAATTTAGAAATAATACCTTGGATATCCCCAATACCATCATCGTTAGAATCCATAAAACTCTGTGGATAGATTTCATAAAAAATGGCATTTTTAAGCCATGCAGGACCTTTTGACATAAAAAACTCCTTAAATTAATTATTTGAACAATTACAATTAATTAAAAAAATTGAGTAAATCACTGAATTTTTCAATTGATTGATATTGGCCTTTGATATCTTTTCCAAAACCGTAAGCAGCATGAATAAAAGGAATAGAAATAGAAGCACAAGAATCATAATCACCCTGAGTATCGCCAACGTAAACCGGCTTTTTAAGATTATTCCGATCAACAACAAGTTGAATATTTTTATCCTTAAAAAGACCATTATTTCCGTAACACTCAAAATCGGTGATGTAAGAAGCAATATTATTTTTTCTACAAACTAATTCGATATAACCACTTTGACAATTACTAACAATAAAAACCGGAACCTTTTTAGAAAGCTGGGCAATAGTTTCACAAACTCCAGGGTAAGTAATATTTTTAGTATTGGATTCAATGTAAATATGTTCAAGATCAAAACAAATCTTAGAAAGACTTTGTTTTTGGGAATCAGAAAGACCAATAAAAAGATTATCAGCAATAACATTCATAGGTTTACCAAACTGACCCTGCAAAATTTGAGCAGAAACTCTGGGAACCTTAGGAAAATTCTCTTCAATAGCCTTGTTCCAGGCCTGAGCTACGATTTCGGTCGTATTCCAAATAGTTCCATCAACATCTAAAATAATACTATCAAATAACAAAATACATTCCTTCCAGATTATTTAATAACCTGTTCTGATAAAGATTCATCAAAGATAATATCATTAACAGAAGATTTTTTCTTGTTCAAAGTCTGGAATTCAAACATGTCATAAGAATTAGCCAAAACATCAAGACAACGACTGTTCATAATTTCGTACATTTTCTGGATTACAAGTTTTTTCTTTTGAATATCAAGGCCAATTTTATCGCTATCACTAATAAAGGCAAAAACATAAAGAATTTCATCGTCAGATTCACGAATCATATACAAAATAGCATTGTAAATAAAACGCAAACCACGAATAACAAAAGTAACTTTAGGGATTTTTTCATATTCTTTAATATCAAGAGCTTCTTCCTCATCTTTTTTAATGGAAACAGTAAAATGACTAACACTCAACTCAAAAATATTCTTAGTGATATTGCGCCCTTTTTTGTCCTCATAAGAAAAAGAACAAGATTTATAACAAAAAGCCCGGATAGTATTACGACGTCCCATGGCCTGATTAGCCTTAAGAACTTTTTCAATTTTTACAAAGTTAGTATTTTGCTGGTACTCAAGTTGAATACAGCCACCCTTAATCCCAAGATCATAAAGATAGCGGTGTTCAAGATTAACTCTTTCGGCCAGAGAATTACGCTTCAAGTAGGTAACCCCAATACAAACCTCAGGATATTTAGCCTGCAACTGAGAAATATAATTAAACCAGTCCAAACCATTAATTTCATAATCGATATTAAAAAAAAGAATAGAATCTAAAAAGACAGAAAGAATAGCTTCGATTTTGTTTTGAATAGATTGTGAATTATCATTGTTAATAAAATAGCATTCATAATCTTTATATAAATATTCCGACAAGAAATATTCAGAAATTAAAGATTCATCTGGTGTGATAAAAAAGGTCTTCTTTCCTTTTAGGATTTCATTAACCAAGTCGGACATAGATACCCCCCAAAAGATGAAAAACTCTCTTTCAGTTTCGCATAAAACTCAAAAAAATACAAACACTATTTTACATGGCCCAATTCCCTCAAGACTCGCATGTCAAGGCTTACCTACGGCCGGTGCTCCGCACTTGCAAGAAAGAGTCCAGATGTTTTGCAACATCTGGACTCTTTCTTTTACCTCTCCATTCTCGGGGCTGCGGGGGTTTTACAATTGTAAAGCCTGCTCAAGAAATGGAGAATATAATTAAGAAAAATCTTGTAAATCGATATTTCCTCTAAAAATTAAAAATCCCCCTCCTAGGCCAAAAGCAACTTATTAAATTTATTCCTTAATTGAAAAATCGGCCTATAAATTTCAATTTACGCAAAGATTTATAGGTCCTTTTCGCCACCAAAAATTTCTTGTTTTAAGATAAGGCCCATAAAATGATAATATTCCCCTTTTTTATAGGCCCAAAACTTCCATTTGTTTACCTCCGCCATAAACAAATAAGAATACACCCAAGAATTTTAATTCCCCGGGCCTATAAAGAAAAACCTTTTTCTATTTTTGTAGGCCAATCTAGCAAACACAAGATTTCAAAAATCAATAAGGGCATATAAAACGAACTGAAAAAAAACGTTTATAGGCCTATTTGTAAAACAAAGGTAATTTTTTGAAATTGAGACTTTGAAATAATGTAGATTGAATTTCCAGAATTTGACTAAAATAGATGCCAGCGACGGTCAGATAAATCTGACACCTGCGGTGCGTATCGGATAAAGCTAAAATGACCCGCTGCCGAAGTCCTTTTTTTAATATTTCTCCCATTATAGAGTCTATTTTCCCACTCAGAGCAGATCGTCGCACTTCGTGCTTACCGAGTTTTACTTCGTAAAACTCGCGATCTTTAGAGAGGCAGTAATTTACAATTGTAAAGACAAATCATGAAATGAAAACAAAATTAAAGAAAATTGGGCAAATATTTAATAGCCCCAGACATCCATCCCATACCCACGCCATAAGCAAATTAGAATACACTTCAATATTTTTTTCATTTCCATGGGGTATAAACAAAACATTTTTCCATGTTCATAGGCCTTCTACCAAACAAAAAAAAATTAAAAATTTGCCTATAAAAACAACTAATTTGTGTTAGATAAAAAAAGGCATCGACGGTGGTATTAATCTGATACCTGCGGTGCTATCGCATAAAGCTAAAATGACCCGCTGGCGCAGCTAATTTACAATTGTAAAAAATGGCCTATAAATTTCTTTTTTTCTAAGATTTATAGGCCATTTTCCCCACCAAAAATTTCTTGTTTTAAGATAAGGCCCACAAATTGATAATATTGTCCTTTTTTATAGGCGCAATGCTTCCATTTTTAAACTTCTGCCATAAGCAAAGAAGAATACTTCAAATAAATTTAATTTCCAGGGCCTATAAATAAAAAACATTTTCTATTTTTGTAGGCCAATCTAGCAAACACAAGATTTCAAAAACAAAAAAAGGCTTATAAAAGGAACTGAAAATAAACGTTTATAGGCCACTTTTTAAAACAAAGGAAATTTTCTTAAGTAGAAAGATTAAATGAAGATAAGAAATTAGAAGTTTAAACTAATGTAGATTGATTTTACAGAATTTGAGTTAAATAAAAAAATGCCAGCGACGGTCAGATTAATCCGACACCTGCGGTGCTATCGGATAAAGCTAAAATGACCCGCTGCCGCAGCTCATTTTTTAACGCTTTTCCGATTAGAGCACCTACTTTCCCACACAGAGCAGTCCCTGCTCTTTAGCGGGATTCCACTCAAAATCGAAAATAGAGCCCTGACAAGCATATAGGTTAAAAAAAAATGCCAGCGACTTCCTACTTTCCCGCTAAAGAGCAGTATCATCGGCGTAAGAGAGCTTGACTTCCGTGTTCGGAATGGGAACGGGTATTACCTCTCCACTAT
>JAIKYZ010000075.1 GCA_024682655.1 Treponema sp. | reverse complement strand
TGCAGCTGGAATAGTAAGAACAACAACCTTTTTACCCTCATAATTGGTTTCTTCAAAACTAAAATTTAAATCCGGATAAATCTGTCGTGCAAGAAAATGTTTTAAAGGCTCATTTTTAATATCCATGTTGCAGTTAAAAGTCGTGCCTGTAACATCATGAGTTTCATTATGGATTCCCCAGACAAAATATGCATTTTTACGGCCTTCAATTGCAGCACTGTTTGAGAGAGCAGAAATATACTGTCCAAGCTGAGTCTGGTCAAACCAGTTTTCCTTAAACTCAAACCATTCACGTTCTGCATCATAAGAACGGAGTTCATCTAATAATTCATGTAATTGATTATTCACTTTATCACCCATGATGATTATATCACACATGGGTGATAAAGTAAGTAAGCTGGGTGATATTTTGCAAAAAAAAAGTTATCTTGGTAATCCAAGAAATTCAGATAATGAACCATCATCCATTTCCCACTTTTTAGGAAGCGATGCCTCCTTTTCATCTTCAAGTGTCGCCAGTGCTTCTGCTTTTTCAGCTATGGAAACATCAAGGTATTTCAAAAATCCCCTGAATGTACTCATTCGATTGTTACAGGTATCTGGAGAACAACTTCGTTCACCTTTTAACCAAAGTATCCATTTTTCTATACAATATCCTCCTTGTCTTGAATATCGAAAATAAAATCCAAAAGTTTTCATTTTTTATGGCTCCGTTAATTCTCGCCGCCCCGACAATTTCCGGGGGGCTCCGTTAATTCCCGCCGGCCCAGCAAATCCCCGGGGGGCCCCCTGTTAATTCTCGCCGCCCCAAACAAAAAAGGCTCCGCCAAGGAAAATTCCCTGTGCGAAGCCTTAATTTTTTCTACTAAAAAGTAATCTTAGTTCTTAGCAGGATTTTTTGCCTTAGCAGCTTCAATTTCTTCTTCACTTGCCTGAACCCAGTACTGGAAAACCTGAATAGGACCAACAGTTCCTGCCATAGCAAGAGTTGGTACAGTAGCAGTGTATTTCTTGTTCTTTTCGCCAACGGCTAAATATTTAATTACACAACCGTACATTTTACCGTTACTTGGATCAATGATATTACCATTTTTCCAGTTACCTTCAGATTCTTTTTCCATGTTGAAAATCCAAGGAGTTCCAACAGTGTGCATCTTGTTTACAGCTCCAGAAAGTGGGAATCCTTTGTAAGATTCTTTACAAGCAGAAGCAACAACATCCTGTGGATCATTTACAACAGCTGCAATAGTTCCAAAAAGTTTTCCGCCTTCTTCGTAGATGTTCCAGAAAGCAGTAACTTCGCCAGATTTGTCATCAATTGATTTCCATAAACCAACAGCAGGATCTGCTGCAAAAACTGCACTAGACATAACAAAAAGTGCACCAATTAAAGCTAATAATTTTTTCATTTTATTTTGCTCCTAAAAAAAATTTACCTTATGAATAGGCGAAAAGTAGTCTACCACAAGCCCCACAAAAAAGTCACTTATTTTGTGTAAAAGTAGTGTAAATTACTGAAAATTATATTTTTTACCGGAAGATATAGTTAAGACAGGGCCTTTTCAATATAATGGAAATATAAGTTAATTCTTAAAAAAAATTAAGTTAACTCTTAATAAAATAGGTTAGCACAAAGGAGATGCAAAATTATGCAGGCATTAATGTTGGCAGCAGGGATGGGAAAAAGATTAGGACGTTATACAAAAGATGCTACAAAATGTATGGTCCCTGTAAATGGAAAAACTCTAATTGAATATGCTATTGAAGCTCTTGTAAAAAATAATATTAAAAAAATGGTAATTGTTGTTGGTTATAAGAGTCAGGTTTTAATTGATTTTATTCATTCTAAATTCAATGAAAAAAATCTAAACGGAATGGAAATAGAATTCATTGAAAATACAGTTTATGACAAAACCAATAATATTTATTCCCTTTACATGGCAAAAGACCAGTTGTGTAAAGATGATACAATTCTTTTGGAAAGTGATTTGATTTTTAAACCAGAAATCATCACAAAATTGCTTGAGTCAAAAGATCCAAATTTGGCAGTAGTTTCTCATTTTGAAAGCTGGATGGACGGAACTTGTACGCTTCTTGATAAAGATAATCATATTACAGGTATTCTTGATAAAGCACATTTTAACTGGTTTGAAACAGAAGATTATTATAAGACTGTAAATATTTACAAATTCTCAAAAGAATTTTCTAAAGACTGCTATGTTCCATTTCTCGAAGCTTACCAAAAGGCTTTTGGAAAAAATGAATATTATGAACAGGTTTTAAAGGTATTATCATTTTTATCTTCTTCTGCATTAAAAGGTTTGCCAGTTTCTGGTGATGATTGGTATGAAATTGATGACCCAGCAGATCTTGCAATTGCAGAAACTCGTTTTTCAAAAGGAAAAGATAAACTTAAACAGCTTCAGAAAAATTACGGTGGTTACTGGCGTTTCCCTCAGTTAAAAGATTATTGCTATCTTGTAAATCCTTATTTTCCTCCACAGAAAATGGTAGATGAATTAGAGGTAAGTTTTAAAACTCTTTTGACACAATATCCTTCTGGAGCAAATCAGATGAGTCTTCTTGCAGGAAAGATTTTTAATCTTTTGCCAGAACATATTGTAGTTGGAAACGGTGCTGCAGAACTGATTTCTTCGCTTGGAGAAAAATTAACAGGAAAAGTTGCACTTCCATATCCAACTTTCAATGAATATCCAGAAAGATTTAAGTCTTGTCAGATTGTTCCAATCAACACAAATCCAGAAGATTTTTCGTATACCACAAAAGATATTCTGGACCTAGCAAAAAAAGAGGCTGTAAATTCTGTACTTCTTATAAATCCAGATAATCCTTCGGGCAATTTTATTAAAAAAGATGATTTGATTGCCTTATTAAAGGAATTAAAAGCCCTGAATGTAAAATTAATTTTTGATGAATCATTTATTGATTTTGCAGATAAAGAAATCAGATATACTTTGTTGAATGAAGAAATCTTAAATGAATTTGATAATCTTATTGTAATTAAATCAATAAGTAAAAGTTATGGAGTTCCAGGTTTAAGACTTGGAGTTTTGGCTTCTTCAAATGCTGATTATATAAATCTGATTAAAAAGACAAATGCAATCTGGAATATTAACTCATTTGCAGAGTATTATTTCCAGATTTACGAAAAATACAGTAAATCTTACGCTGCCGCTTGTGATTCAATTGCCACAGAAAGAGCCAGATTTATCAAAGAATTGTCTTCAATCAAAAATCTGCATGTATTTAATAGTCAGGCCAATTATTTACTTTGTCGTCTTGATGGTCAAAATCGTTCAGATGAACTTGCAGTTAAATTGCTGGAAGAATGTAATATCTTTATAAAAGATTTAACTGGTAAAAAGTGTTTTGATCAGCCAAAGTACATAAGACTTGCAATCCGTAATCAGGAAGATAATGATTTGCTTATAAAGGCTTTAAAAAATTTCATAAAATAAATCTCTTGTAAAAAAACTAAAAGGGAGCCCAGAAATTTTCCAGGCTCCCTATTTTTTTTCCTAAAAGTTAATTAAATGTCTTTGTTTATATTTTTTTTCTCCTTTAAAATCAAATACCGCAGGTTGTTTCAACAACCGAGGATATTTGATTCGCAATATAAGAGTTTCGTAAGAAACTCTAAGTTAAATTGAAT
>JAIKYZ010000061.1 GCA_024682655.1 Treponema sp. | reverse complement strand
TACTAGAATTCACTAAACCATAACAAGTTTATATAATAGAAAATTATGAGCGAGTCAATTATCAAAGATCACATAGTAAAAGCTGGAACTTATATTCCGATTGAACTTACAAAGTTTCCAAATACTCCAGATAAATCAATGCAAAAGCCAAAGATTGTTCATAATTATGACATTGAACATAATTATCCTTTCCTTGACAAATCTTTTAAGGGCAAACTCAGGAATTTTGCAATTTACACAGGGATTTTCTGCCTGGTTTTTCCATTAAATCATATCCGCTATGGATTAAGAATTAAGGGAAAGAAAAATATAAGAAAAAACAGGGCTTTATTTAAAGACGGAGCCATGACTGTTTCAAATCATGTTTACCGCTGGGATTACCTTGCCGTTTTGGAAGCAGTTAAATTTAGAAGAATGTGGTTTCCTGCCAGAGCCTTACAGATTCAGAGTATGGATTCAAATCTTATTCGAGGTGCTGGCGGTATTCCAATTCCAACTACAATTTCAGCCCTCAGAGATTTTTATGCAAGTTTTGATGAACTTCACCAGAAAAAAAAGTGGATTCACATATTTCCAGAAAGTTGCCGCTGGGACTTTTACCAGCCAATAAGACCTTTCAAAAAGGGAACTTTTAAGATGGCCTATAAATATAATCTTCCAATCATTCCAATGGTTTTTACTTTTAGAAGGCCCCGGGGAATCTACAAACTCTTTGGAGTAAAACATCCCCTTGTAACTTTACATATTGGAGAAGTTATTCTTCCTCAGGGAAAAGAAGATTCAAGTAAAAACGAAATTTGTAATGCAATGCTGGAAAATGCCCACAAACAAATGGAGCAAATGGCCGGAATTGAACAGAATATGTGGCCAACAACTTTAGATTAGTTTTACTCATACATACTTAAATTTGTGATAGAATATCTATTATGATTACATTAAAAACAAAATGCGGAAACGTTAAAGGAATAGAAAATCAAAATGGATATCAATTTTTAGGCCTTCCCTATGCAAAAGCAGGTCGCTTTGAATATGCAAAGATGACAGAAAATTGGGAAGGTACTTTTGATGCCAGTCACAATGGACCCTGCTGTCCTCAAACAAGAACTTATTATGAACATCTGGAAAATCCCGCAAGATATTTTTATTACCGGGAATTCCGTGATGGAATAAAATTCACTTATGATGAAGATTGTCTGAACTGTAATATTTTTACCCCAAAAGAGCCTGGAAAATATCCTGTAATTATTTATTTTCACGGGGGAAGTTTTAATTCCGGTTCCAACAGCGAAGAACCTTTTGACGGACAGGGGTTTGCAAAAAGAGGAATTGTTACAGTTTTTGTAAATTACAGAGTTGGGCTCTTTGGTTACATGAGCCACCAGGAAATCCAGAAAAAGTACGGGCGAAACGGGAATTTTGGCTTTGACGACCAATACACCGCAATCAAGTGGGTAAAAGAAAATATCAGTGATTATTATGGCGACCCGGAAAATATTACCCTTATGGGACAAAGTGCTGGGGCAATTGCAATTCAATATTTATGCCTTAGTAAAAAATGCCAGGGGCTTTTTAAAAATGCAGTTATGATGTCGGGGGGAGGAAAATTTCCAGACTTTTCACTTCCAAGAAAGGCAGAAGATACTCAAAATTACTGGCTGGAATTTATGCAGGCTTGTGGATGTCCCGATTTTGACGAATTTAAAAAAATCGACTGTCAGAAAATTTTTGACGTAATGGAAGAATTTAAAAAGAATCACAAAGACAATATGTTCAACACAATGCCGGTAATCGACGGATATCTGCTGGATTCCCCAGTAAAAGAAGCAATCAAAAATCCACTCAAAATTAATTATATGCTGGGATATACAAATTCTGATATGTACGCACCTTTGCTGGCCTATGTAAATCATAAATACGTAAAGAAAAATTCCGGTTATTTATATTATTTTGACATAAATTTAAAGGGAGACAAAATGAAAGCCTTCCACTCGGCAGATTTAAGATTTATGTTTAACCGACTAAAAGAAAGCTGGCGACCATTTGATGAAAAAGATCAGGAAATTGCAGACTTGATGCAGGACTATCTGGCAAATTTTGCAAGAAATGGAAATCCAAACGGTAAAAATCTGGAAGGAAAGGAACTTCCTCTTTGGAAAAAAACTGGAAGAAAGGCCATACATCTAAAACTTCGAAAAGAAAATCAAAAGCAAAATTCTCAGATTAAGATGACCAGCCCCCATTATTTTAGATTATTCTGGAATTTTATTACCCAGCTCAATTTAATATAATTTTTCAAAAAGAAAGAATTAAATAAAAGTTAAACTTAAGATTTACATGAGATTTATAGTTTATATTTATAATAGAAGGAAAATATGAAATTCAAACATGCTTTTAAACTGATTTCTGCTCGTGACGGAAATTTTACTTTTAAAGAGGGCGACAACAATATCCGCCTGGATTTTTTTAATCACATTATGAGAGTGGCAATTTATAAAGACCAGGCAAATCTTTTTCCTACTTTTTCGGTATGCCCCGGCGATTGTAAAATGCCACAAGAAGGCCGGGATAAACTTTCTACAGAGGGTTTTGAAAAGATTAATCCACCCTACCAGACCAATCAGGATAAGATCGAAATTCAACTTCCAGATGCCAAGATTGAAATTGAACTTTTTAATTTCCGCATGAAAGTTTCGAATAAAGAAGGAGTTTTATATCAAGACAGGGATTACATTGCCTACAATTTTGATCACGAACTTGGCTCTGGCAGCATGCATTTTATTTCCCGGGAAAGTGACGAAAAAATCTTTGGCCTTGGAGATAAGACAGGAAATGTTAATAAGGCCGGACGCTGCTTTAAAATTTCCACAAGTGATTCAATGGGTTTTGATGCCCGCTATTCAGATCCACTCTACAAGCAAATACCTTTTTACATGTGTAAAAATTCTGCAGGCTCATACGGAATCTATTACGACACATATTCAAACGGCACAATGGATTTTGGAGTAGAACACAACAATTACTATATTCCTTTTAAATCTGCCCGTTTTGAAGAAGAAAGCCTTGTATTTTATGTAATTTTTGGCGAAATTCCCCAGATTTTACAGAGATTTGAATATATGTGCGGACGAAATATGATGCCTCCAAAATGGTCTTTGCAATACTGTGGCAGCACAATGAATTACACAGATGCGCCGGATGCAGATAAACAACTCAGAAACTTTATTGACCTTTGTAACAAATATGGATTTAAGCCCGGGGGATTTTATCTTTCAAGCGGTTACACCCAAATTGGCGACAAAAGATGTGTTTTTCACTGGAATAAAGATAAGATTCCAGATCCAGAAAATCTTGCCGCTTTTTATAAAGAAAAGGGAGTGGAATTTATTCCAAACGTAAAACCTGCATTTTTAACAGATCATCCTTTATATCAGGAAATTGCTTCTAAGGGCTGGTTTTTACATTACAAAGACGGCAGCCCCGCAATATTCCCATTCTGGTCGGGCTATGGTTCTTATCTGGATTTTACAAATAAAGAGGCCTATGCTTTTTGGACTGAATGTGTAAAAAAACAATTAGTAGATAAAGGCTACAAAAATATCTGGAATGATAACAATGAATATGATGTTTGTGACGACGAAGTTTTAGCCGACAACTGGGGACATCCAATTCCCGCAAAATTAATACGTCCTGCATTTTCTTATATGATGACTCAGGCAAGTTTGGATGCTCAGCTTCAGGGACTTTCGGAAGAGAATGATGACAAAAAAGACAAACTTCCATTTTCTGTTACCCGCAGTGGAGTAGCCGGCTTACAGAGAATTGCCATGACCTGGACTGGCGACAATAACACCTCCTGGGATGATTTCCGCTACAATCACAAAATGGCAATGACAATGAGTCTTTCGGGAATTTACAATTTTGGACAAGATATTGGAGGCTTTGCAGGACCTCGTCCAAGCGAAGAATTGTTTTTAAGATGGATTCAATACGGAATTTTTACTCCAAGATTTGTACTTCATTCATGGAATCCTGATGGAACTTCTAACATGCCCTGGCTGTATGATAACCGCATTCCAACTGTAAAACGCCTTTTTGATCTGCGCGAAAAACTGATTCCTTACCTTTACGAACAGTTCAAACGTAGTTATGAAACTTACGAACCTGTAATTTATCCAATTTTCTTAAAATATCCAGATTATGATGTAGAAAGCGATGCTTTTTTCTTTGGAGATGATATTATTGCCTGCCCTATTTTTGATGAAGGAGCAACCAGCGTAAAAGTTCAGCTGCCGGAAAACGAGGGCGGCTGGATTTTAGGAAGCGATTATTTTAAAGCTGCAGAAAACGGCGGGGACATCACTCTCTACAAGCGATACAACGGCGAAGTGGAAATTCCGTGTACGATTGAGGATTTGCCGGTGTTCTTCTGGCGGGGATAATTTTAGATTTTTGATATTTTATGACTTATTTCGGTAAAAGCAGAATCTAATTCTGACTTAATTATTGAATTGATTTTGTTTTGAAATGTATCATCATTGTTAGCAGTTCCAGAAACATAAAATAAAGCAGCTGGCATAATATCAAAAATCGCAATCAGTTTTTCAAGCAGTTTATATGTAACAAATTTTCCACCAGTTTCAATAACACTTAAATGATTGGGTGAAATATCAAGTTTCTCTGCAAGTTGTTCCTGAGACAATCCTATTTTCTTCCGATAATATTTTACATTTTCTCCAAAAATTTTTCTGATGTCAATTTCATCCATAGTGAATATAGTATGAGATGATTTTTGTTGAATAAACATAAGCAAAAAGAAATGATGTATTAAATATTCATTCAAAAAGAATTGCTTGCTCATTCTTTTTGAATTATAATTCTATTTATATCAATCAAAAAGGAATAAGGAGAATGTAATGAGTATCAAAACTTGCCCTAATTGTGGACGACAATTTGAATCACAATTTGACTGGCCTAAAACTTGTAGCAGTGAATGTGAAAGAGCCTGGACTGCAAAACGTGTAACAGCAGCAGCAACTATGGCCACTGCACTTGAATTGCAAAAACAGACTAAAATGATGCAGGAAGCCCAAGCTCGCGCTGAAGCACAGGCACAAGAAGCGGCTATGGCTGAAATTGCAGAAAAAAAAGCGGTAGCAGACGAAGCAGCAAAAAAATGTGGTTTTTCTTCCGCTGAAGAAGTTTTATATTGGCAAAAACAAGCTGGGCCAGGGGCGGATATAGAAGCTGCTATAAAAGCAAAGAAAGAACATGAGGAGTATGAAAAATGGCATACAGAGCATGTAAAAGAAACTCTTAAAAATAGAGAAAATGCAGCCAAAGAAAATCAAAAGCTACTTTCAGAAGAGGATAAAGTCAGATATTCAGAACTCGTAAAATTATGTGAAAAGTCTAAATACTGCGATGATGACAAAGAATTATGGCGTATTGTCCTGATAGTTTTATTTCCAATCGCAGTGTTAATCTTAAGAAATTTTATTCCTTTCTTACATCATTATAGAATTTTGTTTACAATATTTGTATCTTTAGGAATAAGTTTAACTTTTGACTGTTTAAGTCAAATAGGAAAATTGAATAATCTGGTAAAGAAAATTAGAAAAATAAAAACAGGTTCAAACAGTCCTTTTTTATACATTAATCCTAGAGCTCTTGGGCTTACCTGTGCTTGGGCGCATACATGTTCATGCTTTATATATGCTGGTGTAGCATTAATTGTACTACCAATAATGTCTAGAATGATAAGAAGTACTTTTTTCAATGTTATTTCTGTAATAGTTGTTATAACTCTTTTTATAATTGGACTTATTTTATTTAATGATAGACACTTAGAAAAATTTTGTGCTAAACATGCATATGATAAATTAGGTCAGTTTATCGGTGATTATGATGAATTTTATGATTGGATTGAAGGGAAAATAGATCCTTGTAGATATAAGGAATGTCCACGAACAAAACTTAATTTCTTACCGATTGAAAAGGATGATGAGTTTATAAAAAAGTATGGATATCTGAGCAGATCAAATATTCTATACCGAAGAGTTTTTGAAGAGAATAATGAAAAACTTGATTGGAAAACCGTACAGGCTATAAAAAACTTTCATAAGGCTCTAAATGGTGATTTTTCTGGTTTTGAAATTCCAGGTGTATTTAATAATTTTTTCTTTAATTTCCCATATTCAGACTATCATGAATTTATAAACTATTGCTTGGGTAAAAATTATGAAGATATTGGAGACTATGCAAAAACTGAAATAACAAAGTATAAAAAAAAGTATGCTGTTTTAGATGATAAAGCAAAGAAGATGTATCTTGACATTCAGGCTAAATATAAAAACAAAGCGGAAAAAATAATGGAAAAGTATGAAAAACGTCCAATAAATGAACATAACAAAAAAGAGTGCCATCGATTAATAAAAAACATTGTTTCTGATTGTCACTATGCAATGGAACGAAAGTCATTGAAATTCTATGTTTTTTAATAGAATATGTTGATACTTATGAGTTACTTATGCAAGAAATCGATAGGCTTCGCGAGTTAGCTGGAAATAAATCAAAATGTTTAAAGATTTTGAAAAAAGCAGAGAAGACAATTGATGAGGGTAGGATTTGTTGCGAGCTAAAATGTTCGGATTCAGCAGAATCTTATTATATTGTCAATAAATGGGACAAAGATGGAACTGTTCTTGATGATAAAAAGTATCTTGCTCCTTTTTGTGAAAAACATTCAGCAGTGAACTCGGTAAATGAGATAAAATATCAAACAAAGTTCATTGAGGTGTAAAACAGATTCAGCCAGGCAGAAGGTTCTGTCTGGCTTTTTTTTATTCGAGCAACAATTTGAAGATACTTTGCTATTTTAATTTTTTGTAAGTTCAACAAATTCTTCAACTGTAACAACTGGGATTGTTGCGGTTTCAAAATCTACAAAGTTGGTATTGCTGGCTGCTGTAAAAACACGGTCATCCGGAGCGTGCACAATTGAGGATTTTCCGGTGTCTTTTGTAAAAAAAAGGGGCGTTACGGGGGCTTGCCCCCGTTAGAAGGGGTAGCGTAAGACCGCGAAGCGGGCTGGAGCGAGGGGGAGACTTCCCCCTCCCCCTACTGAATATCGATTGTTTTATTTTCGTAAGACTCTTTTAATTTTGCCTCTTTAAGAACCTGTAATTCCTCTACCTTCTTTTTAGAAAGTGGATAAATCAAGAAAAGCAAGAGAGCCATCAATCCAAACATAATTGCAGGAATTAAAGTTGCCATATCATACATTTTCTTTAAATTTTCTAAAGTTTGAACATCACCTTTACCATATTTGTAATTCATTCCTAAAAGAGAACCATTTACACAAATTGCGGCAAGAACCTGTCCTAACTTACGGAAAAAGTTAAAAATTGAATAAGCAGTACCATCATCACGACTGCCAGTTTTAACTTCAATATCATCAATAGTATCTGTAGCCATGGACCAAAGCTGAAGAATAACAGTTGTCTGTCCACATCCGCTTATAAAACAGAGAATTAAGAAAGGTAAAATTAATTGAGAAGTCGGCATTCCTCTCAAGGCAAACATAGCAAGATTTGCAAAAGCCGCAAGTGCCATACCCCAGGAACAAATTTCCTTTTTTCCCAGTTTACGGGCAAGTTTTGGCATAAAGAACATAAGAATCACCATAGGAGAATAAGTACAGGCCATAGAAACCATATTCATCCAGTTGGCATTAAAATAATCATTAAAAAGATAAAGATAAAAACTCTGGGTAAACATCTGACCAGCAAGGAGAAGGAGGGCTGTAAGACTAAGTGAAATAAAAGCCTTGTTGTGAAGAAGAATTGTAAGAATCTTTTTAGTTGCACCCTTTTCTTTTTGAGAAGGTTTTGTAATTACTCTTTCCTTGTTGAGTTTAAAAGTCAGCAGAAGAAGCAGCATAGAAGAGAGGGACATAATAATTACACCGATAATTACCGGTTTGTACTGTAAATCTGTAATTATCTTTCCATTTTCACCAATGACAAAATTACCGTTTGAATCAAGACGTTTAGCATAGGCAAAAGAGGAAATTGCCATAACCGGAATAGAACCAACGGCAGCCCCTACTGCACGGAAGACAGAAAGTTTATTTCTCTCCCCTACATCAGTTGTAACTACCGAAGCCAGAGAACCATAAGGAATCTGTAAAACGGTGTAGCACATACCCCAGAGAATATAAGTAACCGTCGCGTAAATACAAGTTGCAGTGTAATTTGATACTTCTCCAAGGCCCGGCCACTTAAAAAACATCAAAACAGTAAGAATTGCAAGAGGAGCGGCAACTCTCAAAAACCAGGGACGATATCTACCGTACTTTGTAGTCTTACTGGTATCACAAATGCGGCCCATAATTGGATCATTTACAGCATCCCAAACACGAGCCACAACAAACATAATCATAATAAATAAAGGACTAATATGAAAAACATCAGTATAAAATTTTTGCAGCAGAGTTGTTACCAGACTAAAAACCAGACATCCGGCAGCATCCCCCATACCATAACCAATGTAATCTTTGAATTTCAAACCACTAGTGCGAGCAATATAGCTCTCGTTATTTTTAACTTCAGACATAAAAAACCTCAAAATGTAAGATAAGTTAATTTTAAGGCAGAATGTTGGATAAGGCAAAAAAATTGTTTTGTTTAATGGGGTAGACTTTTATTTTCCTTCCCGATTTTTTTAGTCCTGCTGGTATTTTTTTGCTTTTTCTTTATAAGCTTCTAGTTTTTCATAAAATTCTTTTCTACTGCTGCCTTTAGAGGCAAAATACTCTTCTTCTTCCTTCTGGTCCATAGGTGGAAACAAATCCTTAGCAAGAGAAAAATATTCCTGATTTAATTTAAAATATTCAAAGGCCTTGGAAAAATATTTTTTCAGAACATCTTTAGAAAGTGAGTGGTGTCCGCCTTCAACAAGAAAGGTCTTTTTTAACTCAGCAGATTCAGCCCCGTAAATTTTTTCAAAAAGCTCTTTGTAAGAAAATAATTCATCATGATTTCCAAAAATACCAAAGGCATTACATCTCATTTCATTCATATTTACCGCAAGAGCCCCAAAAGAAACATATTCTTCATGCCCCTTTTCAAGATTAGCCCATTTTTTGAGAGTTTCTTCTTTTACACTGGAATCAAGTTTTGGAATTTCAATAGAAGGCCGCATACAAGGATTAATTACAATGCAGGGATGATTTTCTGAATTGAGTAAAGCGTAAAAAGCCCCCAGCGAAGAAGCAACTAAAATGTTGATTTTATACTCTTTGATTAAAGCCTTTATTTTTTCTTCCGTGCCCTTTATATCAGTTAAATCAAAATCCGCCGAAAACCAGGCCTGCTCTGGAAAAATTTCCCTGAGATTTCTAAAAGTTGAAGAATTAGAATTAGATTTAAATCCGTGAATATAGAGAATATTTGACATTTCTTCCTCCTTCATTAACTTAATATAGTGACTTTTGCCAGAAAATCAGATTTTTTTATTAATTATTGAAGATTTTAAATATTTTTAAATATTATAGGTAATTATAAAAAAAAACTGGTATTTGATAATGGTTTCGACAGGCTCAGAAAGCTCCCTACCACCGCTCAAATACCGGAGTGTTGTGATGTAAAAAAAGTCATTTTTCTAAAATCTTTACAATTTCGCCAACATAAGTTGTGTGCCAATCTTCATCAGCGTAAATCTGGCCAGGAATATCTTTAGCGCATTTTGTAAAGCACTGGGCCTGCATTTCCTGGGCATAAAGTTTTTTACAAATAAGTACAAGACGGGCTTCCTTAAAAAATGGAACCTGAACTTTATTACCCTCCACTTCAACTTCTGTTTTTTCTACAGTAAGTCCAGAAACGGCAACCTTATCTTCATCACGTCCACTAGCCTTTCCAAGATAAGCAAGCTGTTTTCGATATTCTTCGCCAAGGACACAAAGAGAAAAAGTATCCCCCTGGTCTACAAAAGTTTTAGTAAATCTCGAACGTCGTATATAAACAGTCGCAACATTTTTACCCCAAAGCACTCCCATCCCACCCCAGGAAGCAGTCATCATATTAGTGCGTTCTTCCTTCTGGGCCGTAATGAGCATCCAGTCTTTGCCAATCAATGTAAAAGGATTTTCATTTAATTCTTCTGGTCTAATTTCTTTCATAGCAATAGTATAGTAAGTTTTTGAAGAGTCAACTAGAGTAAAATACAGGAGGGGAAAGCCTTCCCCTCGCTCCCAAGCAAGTCGCTCCACGAATCGTC
>JAIKYZ010000055.1 GCA_024682655.1 Treponema sp. | reverse complement strand
GATAAAACTTCCTCCTGGGCCTTTGGTTCAACATAGAGTTCTTCAGGTCTTTCCATAAGACTTTCCAGTTCCCTATCCTGTTCCCTCATTTTCTGAGCCTGCATATTCTGGATATTTTCCATAGCATTTCTTAAGGCTTCTTCTGTCTGACGCTGTAAAACTTCCTGCTGTCTGGACATTTGATCTGCCATTCTTTGTGCATTCATCATTGTCTCTGCAGCTTCTTTTGCATAATTGTGAAGTTGATCCATATCTGGAAGATCTTTAAAATCATCCTTTTCTTCTTTTTCCACTTTTGCAGGTTTTTCAGGCCTTCTTACAGGCTCATCGCTTTCTTCTTTTTCAACTTCTGTAGCTGGAATAGAATCTCCAAAAAGGTCAAAAGGATCTTCTTCCTCTTCTTCGCTTAATCCTTTTTGAAGGGAATCATCATTTTTTCTTTCGGAAGGAATTGCCTCTACATACTCAGCTTCTTTTTCCTTTTCTTCTTCAGGCTCTTCCTCTTCTTTTTCTTCTTCCTGTAAAGATTGATCCAGGTCTAAATCATCATTTTTATCATCATCAAAGAAATCTGCTAATTCTTCATCATTTGCAAGCTCAACCATTTTTGGTTCATTTTCGTCTGGAAGCTGATCTTTTTCTTCTTCCTCTTCTTTATTCTCTTCTTCAGCAGGTGTATCATCATCATCTTGATTTTCATCACCTACTTTCCAAATATCATCTTCTTTTTCGGTTAGACCTTCCTGTAAAGGCCTTGTAGAACCAATTATAGAAAAATCAAAATCATCTGAATCAGCATTTTCGCCTTCATTTACATTCTGAGCTTCTTTAACTGCTTCTTCTTTTGCAGCCTCTTCTTCAATTTCTTCTACTTTTTCTGCAAATAATTTTTCGCGGTTTACCTGATCTGTAATTGTTTTTATCCATTTTTCGGCCTGGGCATTATTTTTTCCTAACTTAAGCCCCTTGTTGTAATATTCCATGGCCTTATCGTAATCTTCTTTGAGATAATTAATTTTTCCCAGGGTATTATAACCATCAACACTTTCTGGGCGGTGAACTATGTATTCGCTGGCATAAATTTCTGCCTTTTCGTACTTTCCCCTCTGGGCAAATCTATTGGCAGCGTTAATCATATAATCTTTGTAGTGGTGATTTATGTGTTTGATTTTATCGTAATAAACCTTGGCCTTTTCTTCATCATCTTTACAAATGTAATACTGGCCGTTTAAATCCAAAAGCTGAAGATCCTTTGAATTTTCTGGTTTATCAAGAGAATCAATTATATCTTTTGCCTGGTCATAATCTTTTTCGGAAAGCAAACTCTGGGCATATTGTTTTTTTGCAACAGGATTTTCTGGATCCAGTTCAAGGGCTGACATAATTGCATCAAGAGCATATTCTGATTTGTCAGATTTTTCCAAGGCTTTTGAAAGTCCAATCAAACTTTTTACATTATCAGGTTCCAAACTTGAAGCTTTTTTGAATATTTTTTCTGCTTCTGCATAATCGTAATTGTTAAGATAAATATCCCCCAAAAGAATAAGCATATCTGTATTATTTGGATATAACTTAATTCCCTGCTTAATAATATCTGCGGCCTCTTTATTATCTGAAATTGACATTAATAAAGCGGTGTAATCTTTAATTGCTTCTTTCCAGCCCGGACGAGTTTTAAGTGCAAGTTTATAACATCTGATTGCATCTGGAACATTTTTTGCGGCTTCGTAACAATGGGCAAGATTATAATTTAAGATTGGATGATTATGGTCTATCTGAAGTCCGCGTTTATAAGAGGCTATAGATTTCTGGTAATCTTTTTGAGCAAAATAAATTGATCCCAGATGATTGTAGGCAAGAACATCATCAGGGTTGGCGTGAATTACTTTTTCAAAAGCATCAATTGCATCCTTGTAATTACCCATTTCTTTGTAGGTAAAACCAAGATTGTAATTTACAGTAGGAAGCTGACGGTCTTCATCAAGGGCTCTCTGTAAAATATTTATTGATTCTTCATAACGTTTAAGGCGGCGGTAAATTGCACCAAGACTGTTCATTGCTTCAACGTAGTGTGGATAGAAAGTTATAATCTGCTGATAATATGGGATAGCTTTTTCATCTTCTCCAGCTTGAACATAAATACTACCCAGTTGTTTTAAGTATTCAACATTTGACTGATCATCACTCAAGAGCTCCTTGTATAAACGTGCAGCTGTTGTAAAATCGTGAGCAATACTTGCACTTTTTGCTCTAGTAAGAATTAATGATTTTTCCATAATATTCCCTCAACCTTATATATTACTTTAATCTTGCCAGAGGTCTTGCATAAACTTCTTTTGAAAGTTTTCCGACCACTCTATCATCGTATGCAGACCAGGTTGCCACTGCAAAATAATATATTTTTCCATTTTCTAAGCCAGTTAGAGTATAGGAAGTTGTATTTCCTACGTTCACAGGAGATTCTCCTTCTAAAGCAACTCTTCCTAAATATTCTCCAGGGCGATTTCCGTAATAAAGATAATAACCACCGGCAGTATCATCAACTGAATAATTCCAGCTTACAGTTACACAGCCATTACCTGCCTGAGCCTTTACAACAAAAGGAGCAAGAGGTTCTGGAAGTTCTGTATAATCTAAAACTATTTGTGTAATGCTTGGAGAAAGTTCCCCTTCTCCATCTGGATATAATTCTGCAGCCAGCTGAAAATAAAGTCCTGTAAGTCCCTTAAGCTGCTGATTATTTTCGATTGGAACCCATTCTGGATAATCTTTTGTCCAATTGTAATAATTGTCTCCTGAGCGGGCATAAAATAAAATTGCGGTCTGATCTGGAATATCAACTTCGGCAGAAATTGAATTTAAATTTGAACCTGTAGAAACCATAATAGGCTTTGTTACAAATCTTCCGCCATTTGGAACAAAACGGGTATTTCCAATTTTTCCTGCATTCTCTGAAGATTGGAATTCTGGAACTGAATAAGGATGTCTTACAATTCTAAAATCGTCAATTTTACCTGTATATTCCTGGCAAAGAGTTAATTCGGCAGGATTTCCAAGAGATACTAAGGCAATTTCTCCGTTTTCCTGGCCATTTGAAGTCATATATTTAAAATCTTCTGTAAAACCGTTAACGATGTACTCCAGATAACCACTTTCACAGTCATAAGAAAGTACATGGTAAGACCACTGGTCTGGAATTATAGTAGAAGTACCTTTTAAGGTAATTTCATCCAGTTTTTGATTTGGAGTGTAAGATTCAAAGAGATTTGTTAAATTCCACTCAAGATGTCCTTTATTAAAAGTGGCATTTAAAATCTGGTAGTGAAGTTTTCCGTCCACATTTTTAGAAGATTCCCAGTTTAAGATAATTTCACCATTTTCCGAAAGTGAAGGACAAAGCCAGAATTCAACAGAAAAAGAACCAACAATTCCTTCTGAACCCAAAAAAGTTCCGGGCTGGCCAAAAACACTAAGGCCCCCAATATTACGGCTAAGTCCTGCATAATTTTCCATTTTTGACTGACTTGAAAGTTGCAGAGAATTTGAGTGAACTGAATAATCTCCTTCTGCTATAAGATTATTTAAGTCTTCAAAATTTATAAATAAATCTGTATAAATATCATTTCTAAAAGAATTGGAAGCCAGCTGAATACAGTCATAACCATAACGTCCCTGGCCGCTTGCAATATTTTCCTGGCTTTCAAAAGAAGTCCAGCCATTTTTTCCACCCAGGGTTATTTCTTTTGCCCCAAGAAAGAAAACACCTAAAGTTATAAATGAAACTACAAAAAATACAGACTTTTTGATAAAATTATTAACCATAACAATGAATAACAAAACTCCAAGTGATTTGGAAAAAGCGAAATCTACAAAATCATCAAAAGAAGAAATTGAAAATAGCCGCGAAATTCTTCACCAGACAGCCTTGAAAGCTCCTTTATCTAGTGGTGTTTATCTGTGGCGAAACGCAGAAGGCACCGTAATTTATGTAGGAAAAGCTAAAAATCTTAAGAACCGTCTGTCTTCTTACTTTTCAGGTCAAAAAAACATCAAGACAAGACTTTTGATTTCCCACGCAAAATCAATTGAATACATCACAACAACTAACGAGTACGAAGCTCTGTTGCTGGAAAACAACCTTATAAAAAAATATAATCCGCGTTACAACATAAGTTTAAAGGACGGAAAATCTTATCCGGTTTTACGAATCACCAAGGAAGATTTCCCAAGAATCTTTAAAACTCGACGAATAATGCAGGACGGTTCAAAATATTTTGGACCCTTTCCAGATGTTTATGCCCTGGACACCTTTATTGAAAGTATCTTCAGACTTTATCCGGTTCGTCACTGTAGAAGCTTAAGAAAAAGGGACACTCCCTGCCTCTATTACCACATGAAACAATGCAAAGCACCCTGCTGCGGTAAAATTTCAAAAGACTCCTACAATGATTACATCGGTGAAATAGCCCAGCTACTTGAGGGAAAAGGGGAAAAAACTATTGAAAAATTGACCGGGGAAATGAAAGCCGCGGCAAAAGATTTAAATTTTGAAAAGGCAGCCCGCTTGCGAGACGGAATAAAAGCCCTGATGATTATGCAAAATCAAAATGTTGTAGAAAGTTTTGATTCTGATGACAGGGATTACATTGCCTACTGGTCAGAAGGGGAATTGGTTAGTTTTACCGTTTTAAAAATCCGTGGTGGAAAACTTTTAGGCCGGGAACATTACCGTGTTGAATCTTTAAATGATGATGATGATTTGATTGGCGAATTTATGGCCGTTTACTACGAAGATTCAAAGGCTATTCCTCCTACAATTTATATTCCCGCTACAAAGGAATATGATCACATTTCAAAATGGCTTCTAGAAGAAAAAAATACAAATTGTCAGATTGTGATTGTACTTACAGAAAGAAGTGAGAAAAAAATCTCTCCGACTTTTAAACATTCAACTTTACCAAGAGATATTGCAGCCCTTCAAATGGCTAAACAAAATGCCCACGAAGATATCATCAGAAGATTAAGAGACCGCGGAGATACTCCTGGAATGGAAGAACTTAAAAATCTTCTGCATCTTGATACACTTCCAGTTAGAATTGAAGGCTTTGATATTGCTCATATCGGTGGAAAATGGCCTGTTGCATCTCTTATTTCTTTTTACAATGGACATCCAGATAAAAAGAATTACCGCTACTTCCGTCTTAAAACAACCGATGGAATTATCGACGATTTTCAGTCTATGAGGGAAGCCACAAGCCGACGTTATTCAAGATTATTAAACGAAGGTGCAGACTTACCTGATTTAATCATGATTGATGGTGGTATTGGTCAGGTAAACGCAGTAGAAAATGTATTAAACAGTCTGGGTCTGGATATTCCAATTGTAGGTTTGGCAGAACATTATGAAGATTTATATTTACCGGGAAATTCAACTCCAATCGTGCTTCCAAGAAGGTCGGATGCCTTAAGACTTTTACAACGTGTCCGCGATGAATGTCATAGATTTGCAACAAGTCGAAACCAGAATCTTAGAACAAAAGAAAATACAGATAATATTTTTGAAGAAATCCCCGGGGTTGGCGAAAAAAGAGCCCGCCTTCTTATGCAAAAATTTACTACTCTCGAAAATCTTGCTGAATCAGAAGAATCGGCAATTGCCCAGTGCCTGCACGTAAGAGCCCAGGAAGCAGCAAATATTCTCTTGTACGCAAAACAATTAAACGAAAAAAGACAGGATAAAAAAGATTTCCAGAAACTTTCGCTTGGAGTTTCGGGCACAACCAAGGAAAAAGCCGCCAAAGCAAAATATGTTGATGATCTTGCAAGTCTGGCACTTGGACTGGAAATTGAAGGAGAAGCCAGCCCTGATTTAGAAGTCGCAGAAGATAAACCAGACTATTCTGATAAAAAAGAAAAAGATTAATTCTATTTATTTTAAAGAAGGATTTCTGCTAAAGCCACAAAAGCAGGTATTGTCAGCATGGAAAGAAGACTTGTAACAGAAACTACCAGGCTGGCATAAGAGCTGTCTTTATCAAAAATACAAGACATACTTGGAACACTTGTTGCAACAGGACACATAGAACAAATATAAACAACAAAAAGCATTGTTCTACAATTCTGCAGGCCTGCTCCAAAAATTCTGTTGATTAAGGCCAGTAATAATAAATTTACAAGCGAAACTAAAATCAATCTTAGAAAACTGATTTTAAGTAACTTCCATAAATAAGTTTTTTCCAGCTGGAAATTAGAAAACATAATTCCAATTAAAAGCATGGCCAGAGGAGTATTCATATCTCCAATCATAGAAATTGGCTGGGCAATTATCTGAGGAAGTTTAAATGGAAGGCAGAAAATCGCAAGGCCCAGAATAACTGCAATTATATTTGGATTTGTAATTATTTTTTTAATATTAATAGAAGAAGACATTTGATAAAGACCCCAGGTCCATAAAAGAATATTAAAAACTATCAAATATCCCATCAGATAAAAAACACCTTCGTTACCAAAAACACCGCGGATTAAAGGAATGCCAATAAATCCACAGTTAGTAAATACAGTGGAAAGCCTGTCTATGATATTTATATCTGATTTTTTTAAGGTAAAGAGGATTGCAATTCCTATCATAAGAAAATGAAGAATTGTACTTACAATAACAAGAAAACCCAGTTCTTTTAATTTTACAGGGTCAAATTCCAGATTAAAGGAAGTGATAATCAAACAGGGATTAATTAAATAAAGGAGCATCTTACTCAAAAGTTTTTGCTCTTTATCATCAATTTTAAATTTTCTGGCAAAAACATATCCTGCCAGAACAATTAAGGTCATTATTCCAAGCTGTTTGATTACCAATATAGCCATAATTTTACCTGCTATGAAATTTTATTTATCGTATTCTCCGTATTCGCAGCCAACGTGTCTAGCTTCGACTTCATCTATAAGCTGTAAATTCTTTCCCTGCTTTTTATAGAGCTTTACTCTACCATATCCATTGCCGCCATTCCATAGCTTATTGTGTCTTTTTTTACCGTCTGGAGCTTCATAATTTATAAGGAGCATATCTTCCTTTTTACAGGCAAAATTACTTTCCATTACATATTTGTGAGTTTCCTGTCTTACATACCAGGTAATTTCATCTTGGCTTTCCTGACTGTCAAATTTTGTTTTACAGCCTGTCCAGAATTTAGAAAAATTGAATTCGTAAGATTTACCTTCGTAATAATAATCACTTAAAAGCTGGCGATTCATTGCAATTCCAAAAGCCTTTGGACGACCTCCGCCAATATCAAAAACAGAATTTTCCAGGCGTTTACCAGTTTTTAAACTTACCAGATCATTTGAAGAAAGCCATACCCAGGGACTTGTAAAATCTGCACCCCAGTTTTTATCTGCATAACCAAAAGATGAATCTTCTTTTACAATATATTCCTGGCCGTTTGCTATAATTTTTCCACTAAAAAGTGATTTCATTCCTTCGGCATGCCAGTACATTTCAAAAGCTGTAAGAAAGCGGAAAAGATTTCCAGCCCCGTAACCAACATTAAAGGCAATTTTTTTATCCACTTTAAGATCAAAAGACATGGAACCGGCATTTGACATATATTCCGGATGATTTTTTACTTCTTCTTCTGAAAGTTCAACTGAACCTTTAAGCTGACTTTCGGAACAAAAACAATCTTTTGCCAGAATTGAAAATCCCTTTTTATCGTGCTTAAGTTTTACATCATTCCAGGCAAAAAAACGATGAAGCTGGCAGGCATCTTTTCCCCACCATCCACATTTAAGCATTAAATACGAAGGTTTTAATCCTTTTTCCTGGTTTTCCTTTAACTGACCAAGAATTGGAACTTCCCCATTTGATTTATTGTCATTTTTTCTAGCTGGATTTACCGTAAAAAATTCTATAAAAAAAGCTTTTTCCTGGCCGGTTTTTGCATTTACGGCCGTAAAATTATGCCACCACCAGTCATATCCTTTTTTGAGAAAACGACCATGAAGCATTGGATAATTTCTTCTTAGATCTGATTTATTCATTAACTAACCTCAAAATGATAATTTTTTTTAGAGACGGGAGAGTGTTGAATTTATTTGAATAAGTTTATCTCTTAGCTTACGAATCTGTTCAAGACTGGACATAATTTTTGACTGCATATAAATATCAAAAATTGCTCCGTCAAATACAAAATCACCAAAAGTAGAAAATCCGCCCATCTGCATTCTGTAATCGGTTGGAATAACAAGGCCATTTAATTGCCCCTGAAGTCTCTGCAAAAGGTCAGCCACCTGGTTCATATCATAAGAGGCAGAATTCAATTTTGAATGTTTGATTAAATCTGAAATTAATCCCCCACCAAAAATATCTAAAAAGCCCCAGTTTCTGGCACTTTTGAATTTTGCTTCGGCCTGGTCAATTAAAGGAAGGAGCTGACTAATTGTCTGTCTTGCTCCTGCAATCTGCTCTGGTGAATTTTGCATTTTTCGTCCTCTTTTTATTCAGCGAGTTTTTTCTTACCCCATTCCTGGATAAGTTTATTTGGTTCTTTTGAAAGCAAGGCTTTTACTAACAAAAGATTTGTTTGACTAAAAACATTCTGCATCAATTCTTCTTCTTGGCTTGTAAAATGTCCAAGTACATAATCGGCTACAGAAATTTTATCGTTTGTGGGACGTCCAATTCCAAAGCGAAGGCGCCAGAAATCGGCTGTGTTTAATACCGCTTTTGTTGAACGTAATCCATTATGACCGCCAAGTCCACCACTCCACTTAAGACTTACAAATCCCGGAGCAAGTTCAAGTTCATCATGAACTACCATAATATTTTCCGGCTTGATTTTATAAAAGTTTGCAACTTCAATAATACTTTCGCCGCTAAGATTCATATAAGTCTGAGGTTTTAAAAAGTAAATATGGGCTGGGGCTTCTTCTGGAACAAGGACAGGAGAACCATCTTTTTTACTGGCAATTTTAAAATCACAAGCCCATTGTGCCAATTCACTTGGGCTTAGGCTTGCGATTTCTCCCTTGAATTTACTCTGCCAGCTTAATTTGTTTGCAAATGGAAGAGAATCTTCAAAAAACCAGCTTACATTGTGGCGAGTTTTTTCGTATTCCCTTCCGTAATTTCCAAGGAAAGCAACTAATTCAATCATTCTGCTAAATCTTCCGCATTTTTCTTGAATCTTTCTACAGCATAGGCTGCCAATTCAAACTGATATGGACTTGCACTAGAGAATCCATAGTATACAGTTTTATCTTCTTCAGTTTTAGCAGGAATTTCGTAAATTTCAAGGCTTGTACTTGAATTTCCACAAGAAATTTCAGCCGTTAAAATTTTATTTCCGCTTAAATCTGCATCATCATGCCAGACTGGAGTATTAATAGAAGCAAGTCCTTTAACCCAATCAGCCGCTTTACCTGCATCAATAACTAAATCTGGAACATTTGTATACCAGCTTAAATTTTCACCAGAACCAGTTTTAGACAAGGTCCAGGCTTTTCCATTTTCTGGAGTAATTGAAACAGAAGTAATCTGCTCTTTATCCAAAGAATAAACGTTTCTTGAGCGGAAATAACTTAAATCTTTTCCAAAAGTAGAAGAAAGACTTCCACCTGCAAGATAAATGTCCTTACCACCATCAACTGTGATATAAGCCTGTGAGCCTGCAGTAGATTCTTTTCCAATATTCAAAGTTCTAAGAGTATTACCTTCTTTTTTAGCTGTAACAAGGATATTTTTTCCTTCATTCAATTCATAACGGCTAATAGTAAGGTCATTATTTGCAGAAGCAACTTTATCCATTACTTTTACAGATTTTAAAGAATCAAGAAGACTCTCTACATAATCATCATTTGCAGGATATTTCTTTTCGCCAACAAACCAGTGGTCATTTTCTTTTACAAGAGTAAAACTTTCGTCTGGACTTGTAATTGAAATTTCATCTGGTTCTTCTTTTAATTCATAGACTTTAACCTTATCGCCAGAAGCTAAAAGTAACTGCATGATTAAAGCAATCAACAAAAGTCCATCGGCAATCAATAATATTAATTTTCTTGTTTTCATATCAGGCCTCACTACTTTTCTGAATTTTTGGATTTTTCTTCAGATTTTTTTTCGATTGTACGAGTGTCATTTGGATTATAACGTTTATTGATAGCCTTTCTGCGTCTTGAACGAACTCTCATAACAAGTAAAGCTACAATAATCAAAATAACTACAAGTCCAAACTGATTAAAATATTTTACAATCTGAGCGGCTGCATTTGATCCAATCTTTAAAGTATTTACAGAAAGTCCCTTTGTTCTCATCTTACAAAGATCTTCATTTCCGTTCATATAATCAACAACGTTCAAAAGTAACATAGCAATTGGATTTGAACCGCCTTCATCTATTACCTGTCTTGTTGTAATAGCAGAAGAACCTACAACAAATATTTTTCCAGGAAGAATACTTGAAGCAATATGATTTGAAGTTTCAAGCTGACCTTCTGGTAATTCAATTTTATTTCCTTCTTCATCATACTGAGAAATTTCTACAGCCTTATCAAAAGCACTGGTAAATTTACCTTCTAACATTACAGCCAAATCATAAGATTTAAATGAAGACTGGTCTTGTGGAGGGAATACCATCATTGGATTAAGAACGATATCTTTTTCTACAGTCCAAGATTCTGGAGAAGATTTTGCAAGAACTGTTGTTTTAATATCTTTATTTTCTCTTGCGGCACTTACATCAAGGCTTCCGTTCTGTAACATAATTACATAACCAAGATTACTTGTGATTATATTTTTCTTAGCAAGTTCTTCTTTTTGAAGAATTGGAGCCCAGTATAAACTAAGTTTTCCGTATTGCTGACTTGAATTTACATAACAGTTTTTATCCATTACATAATTTTTTCCGCGAACAAGGCCATATTTATTCAACAATTTATCAAGATTACTTTCGTTTGGAACATAAGACTGAGAACCATAATATTGGGCAGTTCCATCCTGATTCATTGAATCAATAAAGAACATTACATTTCCACCACGCATAATAAACTGGTCAATTTTGTAAAGTTCTTCTTCTGAATAATCATACTGTGGACCATTTATGATGATTGAAGTCATACTTGAAGGAATATTTTCTTTACTCAAGTCTAAATCAACCAGAGTGTACATTCCGCTGATGAGTCTGTCGAAATTTGCAGAGTAGTTTTCGTCCAGGTGATCCAGTTCATTGTGACCAGTGATATATCCAATTTCTGTAACTTTAGAAAGAAGGCTCTGAAGTCCGCTTGAAATATCATCACTAAGAGTTTCAAGACCGCCAACCATGTAACCAAAGAAAGACTGCTGAATCTGAAGTGGTAAAACTCTAAAATTATCACCATATTCAAGAACAAGACCAATTGCGGCTGTCTGCTGCTGACCATCATCTCCCATATAAGTAATTCCCTGAAGTCCATATTTTTCAATAACGGCTTCGGCTTCCTGACTTTGTGGATCTACAACTTTATAAGCAAGACGATTCATATTTTTTTCGTTTACGCTGTCAAAAGCTGCTTTTACAAGAGATTCAGTCTGATCTGCATTTGCAATTCTCATTGTTTTTAAAGGACTGCTTAAATAAAGTGTAAGATTAACAGTATCTCCAGCTTTAAGTCCTGCAAGGGTATCTGAAGTATTAATCATCTTAGAAACTTTTGAAGTGAATTTATATTCAAATCCATCTGTTGATGTAAGCTTGTCCAAAGTGTCAATGTTATCGCCATAAGCAATAACAAGTCCCATATAGCCCTGTTTAAATCCAACTTCGTTATTTTTAACTTCCTGAATCTGAATCTGGCTTAAACCATATTCACGGGCCATCTGAATATTATCTTCTTTAGACATATCCATATAAGTTACATTGAATTTTTTATTTGCAGCGCCCTTATATTCAGACAAAATATCTTTTACATACTGAGCAACTGAATTATATGGAGAAGGAAGATTATCATCAAAGAAAACTCTAACAGAAAGAGGTTCTTCAAGATTTTTTACGATTGTTTTACTTGCTTTTGAAAGTGAATAGGATTTTGGTCCAGTCAAATCAAAGCGGGCAAAGGCATTATGTCCAACAATATTTGCAAGAATTAACAGAATAATAAATAAAGCAAAATCGCTAGACGAACTTTTTAACCAGTTTATGAATTTTTTCATTTTCTATCCTCTTACGATTTTATTTTTTGTTATTTTGCTGAACTTTTACTGTACTTACAAAGAATAAAGCGGTAAGTGAAATAAAATAAAGCAAATCACGAGTATCGATTATTCCACGGGAAATTGAATTAAAGTGACTGTTGGCCGAGAAATAACTTACAAAACTTACAATTGGTGCAGGCAGGAAAACAAGGAAAGAATCTAACATTGTAAGTACTATACAAATTATAAAACCTGTAAAAAAGGCAATAATTTGATTTTTTGTAATTGAAGAAGCAAATAATCCGATTGCAGTAAAGGCTGCAGTAAGGAAAATTGCTCCCAAATATCCACCTAAAATTGGACCATAATCAGGGCTTCCAAAGATTTCTGCTGCAAGAATATAGAAAAGTGTTGGCGCAATCATAATCAGATTTTCAAAGAAAGCGGCAAGATATTTTCCAGTAACAACATTAACTTCTGTTACAGGAAGGGTCATCAAAGTTTCAATAGAACCAACTCTTTTTTCTTCTGCAAAAAGACGCATTGTAAGGGCAGGTACAAAGAAAGAAAGAATTACAGGCATCATAGAAAAGAATTGTCTTAATTCTGCACGATTATAAATAAAAAAGGTTGAGAAAAAGAGAATACCTGTGATTAAAAGGTATAAGCCAATTACTATATAAGCAATTGGACCTGTAAAAAAGGATTGTAATTCCCTTTTCATTATTATAAAAGCTGGATTTTTATTTTTTGAATTCATGTTCTAAGCCTCCACCTTTGTTGAATCTGTACTTGTTAATGCATGGAATACATCTTCAAGACTGTTGCGCTGAATTGTCATTTCGTACAAATCGATATTATTTGAAACCAGGGCCTTAGCAAGAGCAGGTCTGATTTCTTCATTACCACTTACACTAATAAGAATTGAAGAATCTCCTGATTTTGTAAGACTGTCTACTCCTGGAACTTTTTTAATAATTTCTGCAGCGTCTTCATAAGAAGAACCCAGGGTAACTTTTACAGAAACCTTATGTCCAAAACGTTCTTTTAATTCTTCGATTGGACTGTCGGCAACAAGTTTTCCACCAGAAATAATAATTGCACGACTACAAATTGTTTCAACTTCGCTAAGAATATGAGTAGAAACGATAACTGTACGGGTTTTACCAATTTCACGGATAATAGCACGAACATCTTCTACCTGATTTGGGTCAAGTCCAGAAGTTGGTTCATCAAGAATAAGGATTTCAGGATCTGCCATTAAAGCATGGGCCAGTGAAACTCGCTGTCTATTACCACGAGAGAGGTCTGCAATATTTTTACTCATAACCTCTTTAAGACCACATTCCTGGCATAAGACTGGAACTTTTTCGTCTGGATTTACGCCATGCATTTTTGCAATGTAAACCAGATAATCTTCAACAATCATGTCACCATAAAGTGGTGCAGATTCCGGCATATAACCAATTTTTTTCTTGGATTCTACAGGAGCCTTTGAAATATCAACCCCATCAATTAAAATCTGACCTTCACTTGGAGCCAGATATCCAGTAATCATACGCATTGTAGTAGTTTTTCCGGCACCATTTGGACCTAATAAACCAACGATTTGACCTGTTGGAATAGAAAAACTGACGTCATTTACCGCACGGAAATCACCGAAATTTCGGGAAACGTGGGAAAGCTCTATCATACAAGCCTCCTAAAAAATAACCATTTGTAATATCTTTTAAAATATATAGAAAAAACCTATAAAAGTGTATAAAAGTTACGGATTATTACCATCCTTTTGACATTTATGCAGTAATTTTGTACATTAGTCATAGATTTTACGTTTGAGATGAACTAAATAGACAGAGTCCATAGAGTCCTTCTTTTCCGATGACACCACGGTGCACCGCGAATCACATCTTCCAAGTAATTTACTACAAATTCTTATTATCTCACCAAAATTTTATGGAGTAACTATGAACAAGTACGTAAAGCGTTATTGTATCGACGCTATGTCTGGAATGGCTCAGGGACTTTTTGCTTCCCTCTTGATTGGAACAATTATTAAAACTCTTGGCCAGCTTTTATTAAAATTGGGAGAAAACCAAGTTTTTCTTTTTCTGGTAAATGCCGGTAATTTTGCCACAGAAGGTCATGTTGTTGGAGCTGCTATGGCAATTGGTATTGGTTTTGCAATGCAAGCTCCAGCCCTGGTATTGTTTTCACTTGCGGCAGTTGGAAGTGCGGCAAATGTAACAGGAGGCGCGGGCGGTCCATTAGCAGTTTTGATTATTGCAATCATCGCGGCAGAAATGGGTTGTCTTGTTAGTAAAAAAACAAAGGTTGATATTATTGTAACTCCAGCCGTAACTATTTTAGTGGGTGCCTTACTGACAGTTTTAACCGCAAAGTACATTGGAATTGCAGCTTCTTCTGTAGGAAAATTCCTGGTTTGGACAACAAAACTTCATCCATTTATTATGGGTATTCTTGTTTCTCTGGTAGTGGGAATTGCCCTCACTCTTCCAATCAGTTCTGCCGCAATTTGTGCAGCCTTTGGTCTTACAGGTTTAGCAGGTGGAGCAGCAGTTGCCGGTTGTTGTGCTCAAATGGTTGGTTTTGCAGTTTTAAGTTTTAAAGAAAATAAATGGGGCGGACTTCTTTCTCAGGGATTGGGTACAAGTATGCTTCAAATGCCAAATATTATTAAAAATCCAAAAATCTGGATTCCACCTTGTTTTGCTTCAATAATTACAGGGCCAATTGCAACCTGCCTCTTCAAAATGGAAATGAACGGAGCAGCCGTTTCTTCTGGAATGGGAACCTGCGGGCTTGTAGGACAAATTGGAGTAATTACAGGATGGTTCCAGCCAAGCCAAGTTGCCATTGGTCACGGAGCTCTTGCAATTTCTCCTACCTTTGTAGACTGGCTGGGCTTAATATTAGTTTGTTTCATTTTACCAGCTTTAATTTCCTGGGCCTGCGGTTTGCTTTTAAGAAAAATTGGTTGGATTAAAGAAAACGACCTTAAATTAGATTAAAGTATTTCCTCCTATATACTCTCTCTCCAAAATAAAATTGGCCTCTGTGGATTTTAATCTACAGAGGCTTCCTTAAAATCAAATACCGCAGGTTGTTTCAACAACCGAGGATATTTGATTAACAATATAAGAGTTTCTTGCGAAACTCTAAGTTAAATTGAATGGCGATATTTTAGCCATTCAATTTAAACCTTCCTTAAAATCAAATACCGCAGGTTGTTTCAACAACCGAGGATATTTGATTCGCAATATAAGAGTTTCGCAAGAAACTCTAAGTTAAATTGAATGGCGATATTTTAGCCATTCAATTTAAACCTTCTATTATTTCATTCCACACGTCTCTCAAATGCCGGTTATTTTCAGGCTTATCATAACATTGAAAAACATCTTGACTACAATGAAAAAGGACTTCTTGTTCACTCAAAAGACGGAAAAAGCAGCGGAGAAGAGTGGTATGATTATGATAATAATGACTGTCTAATTTCCTATAAAACTTCATGCGATTGAAGAAGAATTGGAAGGTATTTCAGTTGTCGCAAATTTTGCGACAACTGCCTCTGATGGGAAAATTTATAACGTAGAATATTATTCCCTCGACGTCATAATCTCAGTCGGTTACCGTGTAAAGTCTAAGCGTGGCATTGAATTCCGTAAATGGGCAAACTCGGTACTCAAGCAATATATTCTCAAAGGTTACGCTGCAAATGACCGCCGCCTCGAAGAACTTCGCCAGACTTTACAGATAATCCGTCGAACAGAAAATCAGCTAGATACAAATCAGATTCTTTCTGTCATTGAACAATATACTTATGCCCTGGATTTGCTTGATGATTATGATCATCTTAGTGTAAAAAAGCCGGATGGAACTTCTGCAACTTATCGTCTCACTTATGAAGAAGCCAGAAAGGTTATTGATTCAATGAAGTT
>JAIKYZ010000031.1 GCA_024682655.1 Treponema sp. | reverse complement strand
ATTCACATTTGTATTAATAGCTTCACGAATACTTACAATTTTAAGCTCAAAACCAGCCTTATTTTCATAGCTATCAAGCTTTTGTTTTTTTACAATAGAAAGTCCTTCTTCATCAGTTTTTACATGGCAAAAATAATAAGTGGAATCCTGAATAAAAGTAGTTTCCGAAAAAAATGATGATGATTGTATTCGCCTGACAAGCCCATATTCCTTTATTGTATTCCTATCTACCTCAAGCCCAATTTCTTCTTCTACTTCACGAATAAGGGCACTGATAGTATCTTCACCTCTTTTGATTCCCCCTCCAGGAAACTTGTAATAACCAAGCTTTTTAGCATATACAAGAGCAATTTTATCATCTGGTTTAAGTGATTTAGAATCTCCACTCATCAAAATAATTGCGCGGGCTGAAGGTCTTTCTGAAATTGGCCAATCTGCTTTGTAATCCTGGTAATCGATTGTAAAAAGTTCTTTCATTTCTTATGAACCTCATACCAAGAGCCATCAGGAGACCTGTCCAAAAGAAAATTGTCATACAATTCCCGACGAAGGAGTGCATGGTCACCAAAAGAATTCCATCGCTTCAGAATCATATTTACTTCGAGTTCTTTGTACTTTTTGTCTTCTTCAAATTTAGTAATAAGATATTCTAGGACCGCAAGTTTTTCTTCCTTTTTCTTCGGCCAGCGAATAATTATTCCTTCATCATCCCTAATACTTTTTAAGATTATGTTTATTTCACTTTCTGTCATTTTTCCCCATTTTTATCTTTCTTCATTTACAATATGAATCAGCCCCTTTCCTTCCAAAATCTCCTTCACTCTATAACGTATTATCATTTATCGAAAAACAACAATCTGGATATCCATCCCACTCGAATATCACCTTTTTTATTTCTTTCATAAATATATTTCCTCGAGGGGACAGACCCCACTCTTATCTATTTTATCTTTTTCCATAAGTAGATTATATTATGACTTTTTTAAGGCGTAAATTATAAAGAAAGTGTCATTGCTTCTTCTGATTCCTTAAATCCAAGTTTTTTATAAACTGGCCTTCCCATATCAGAAGCATCCAGACTAATTTCGCTGGCCCCGTATTTTTTGGCTTCTTCAATCAAAAGCTTTACCATTTTAGAGGCAATTCCCTTTTTGCGGTAATCTGGATGGGTATAAACATTCATTAAATGGGCCCGCTTTCCGCTTGGATGGTCAAAGGTTGGCATAACGTATAAAAAACAAATGCCGGCACAAGCAATAACTTTTTCTCCGTCAAAAGCAATTACTTCCTTGTAATTTCCATTTTCAAAGTAGGCCCGGCTTTCCTGGACAAGCTGGTCTGAAAATTTGTAATCTGCGGGCTTTTTATTTACAGCCCGCAGCATTTCCAGACGGCTTTCCATTAGGATTTCAATATTTTCTTTTCCAAGGATTTTGTATTCAATCATAGTTACTTAATTGCTTTACCATCAGAAAATGCTTTTCCTACAACTTCTCCAAGCACATTATAATTATGACTTACAGGGTCGTAGCAGATTGGCTTTAATTTTGCTGCATCAATTTTACCATCTGTTAAAACTGACTCATCGGCAGAAACGTTTATGATATTTCCAACTATGTAATCACTGTCTTCGCTCATCTGGGCAACCTGGCATTCAAGCACCATAGGAAGTTCATTTATTACAGGGGCATCTACAAATTCTGACTTGCTTACGGTCCAGCCTGCTTTTTTGATTTTATCAGGCTCCTTGTTGCCGCTTACCATTCCTACATAATCACATTCTTTTACAAAATCGGCAGTTGCCATGCTTACTGTAAAAGCCTTGCGCTTTGCAATATTTGCAGTAGTTTTATGACTTTTATCCAGACAGATTCCAATCTGGTTTGTATCGTGAATTCCACCCCAGGCGGCATTCATAGCATCAGGATTTCCATTTTCATCATAGCTGGCAATAATTAATACCGGCATTGGGTACATATAAGTTTGTTTTCCAAAATTCTTTTTCATAAGTGATTAATACTCCTTACTTTAAATATAGGAGATTTTTTTTAAAATAAAAGGAAAAAATACGGCGCGAGAATTGAAGAGGCCCGAAGGGAGTCCGAAGGACCGCGCGGTCAGCAAGCTCTGAAATGCGAGTTGGAAAATCAATTCGCCCATAAAAAAAGAGCACCAAAAACTGATGCTCTTTGATTTTATTTTTCTTTTGGATTTTTTATTTTACTATCCAGTTTTTTAAGCAGACAGATTCTTCGGAAAAAACAATAAATAAATCGTGAACTCCACTGATTGGCTCTTCAAAATTAGAAGTTACACTTGTGTATTCCTTGTTGTCGTTTACTTTTAATGTTGCAGCTGCCTTATTTGAAACTCTATCAAGTCTGATTTCAACTGAACCGTTACCCTTTAACTGAGCTGTAATTTGACTTGCGCCCTGAGCAAAATCTACATTTTTAACCATTATCCAGGCGCCGGCTTTTACAGATTTTGTTGCGATTTCTGCGGGTTTTTCAAGATTTTCGTACCAGGTATCGGCATTGGTGAAAACAGTTGTTCCGGCAACCTCTTGGTATGGATTGAGATTTTTTATCTGTGAAACGCCTCTTCTAGTTCCCGGTGTAAGAGAGATTTTTACATTTTCTTCATCCATTTCAAGTTTATCTACACAAAGACTTCTGAATCCGCCTTTTGTTGGAGATTTTTCCTGTAAAGTCAAAGTATGATAGATAAGATACCATTCTCCATTGTATTTTTCGTAGTGAGTATGATTATTACTGTAGTTTAATCCCATTTCTCCGGGATTTTTAAAATAATGGCCCTGATATTGCCAGCTGTCTGAAATTAAAGGAGTTTTACTTGTCATGTAGGCCATTGAACAGGTTGTTGCTTTTTCTACACCTTCGAATGGCCAGTCAGTTCTTTGATCCCAGTTTGTATTAAAAGTATAAACATAGGTTCCATTTACAAAATTCATTTCACTGGCTTCGAAGAAATATGGTGCCTTTAAGTCTACAAAATCACTGGCAATTGAAATCATATCTTCTCCCAGTTGAATTAACTTTGAACTTCCAGGCATTGATTTTTCGTATCCTTCTGAAACTCCGCCACCAAAAGCAAGCCAGCCAATTCCTTTATCGTCAATACAAACTCCAGGATCAAAAGGTGCAGGACTGTTTAAGCCTTTCATACCGGCTCTAATTAATGGTTTTTTGAGTGGATCTTTCCAAGGGCCCAAAGGATTTGTTGCTGTAATCACCCCAACTCCATTTCCGCTATTTGAAAAATATAGATAAAAGTGAGTTAATCCATCTGATTCAACTCTTTTACAAATTGATGGTGCCCAGGAATTATAAATCCATGGAGCAATTTTTTTTACGTTTATTTCTCCGTGGTAAGTCCAGTTAACCATATCGTCTGTTGAAAAACAAACCAGACTTTTGATTTTTTCGTAAGTATTTTTTTCGGCTGTTAAATACTGCTGATGATCATTTGTTCCATAAACATATAATCGACCTTCGTATTCAATTGCGGTTGGATCTGCACAAAAAACATTTGGCGAAATTGGATTTGCTTCGTAGGTATTCTTCCAAATATTTGTACTTACTTTCAATTTCTTTTCTCCTTTTTCTTCTGAATTATCTGCTACTTTTGTAGCACAAGAAAAAAATGAAAAAACACAGAAAAAAATTGCAATTGCTTTTACACTTTTTTTCATTTCTGACTCCTTTTATTCTTTAGTTTTATAATAAATTGAATAATTCAAATAACAAGTCTCGATAATGCAAAATAACATAACATTTTATGCTATTTTCGTTCTATTTTTACAAAATTGAGAGTGTTAAAATCTCAAATATGTCTATAGAAATTGGTTCAATTGGATACAATCATATTCACGAAAAAGATTTCCATATGGATATGCCAAATGGCCCGGGAGCTTATTTATTTTTACTCATTAAGTCCAAAGCTTCTTGTATTATAAGGGGTAAACGTTTTAATGTGAGTAAGAATTGTTACCTAATAATAAAACCTCAAACTCCAAGTTCTTATAAAGCTGTAAAAGAAAGTTTTATTAATGACTGGTTTTACTTTAATTTGAATGATGAGGATATAAAAATATTAGAAAGTAGAGGGATTCTTTTTGAAGAACCGGTTATGCTTAATAATATTGAAGAACTTTCGAATATTATTCATAGAATTGCCTTTGAACTATTTTCTTCCGATCCATATCATTCGGAAATTCAAAATCATTACACTCAGATATTTTTTTATGAACTTCTCAGAATAATTAAATCTAAAGAAATAATTTCTCCCGATCTTTTGGCCACAAAAAATGATAAACTAACCTACCTTAGAACTAGAATTTTCCAGGAACCGGCACTTTTTAAAAGTGTTGATGAAATGGCAAATTTTATGAATCTAAGTCGGTCTTGATTTCAACACTTGTATTCAAAAGTTTTTGGGCGAAATGTTATGCAGGATGTAATTGCGGGTCGTATAGAAAAAGCAAAAAAATTACTTAAAACTTCAAATCTTACGATAAATGAAATTGCTTCAAAATGCGGTTACAAAACAGAATATCATTTTATGAGACAATTTAAAGAACAAACCGCCTGTACCCCTACTCAGTACAGGAATGGAAACACCTGGCTGCAAATTGACGAATTCAGGAAAAAGTTGGAAGAAGGGACGAAAGATTAGGGGTCTGTCCCCAGCCTTTATTCACCGGCCCAGCAAATTAGGGGGCTGTCCCCCGCCTTTATTCACCGGCCCAGCAATTAGGGGTCTGTCCCCGCCTTTATTCACATCAACAAACAAATATTACTAATATAGCCATATTTGACATTATAGCTATTTTAGTAATATAATTAAGTATCTTCATTTCCAGGAGGATACAATGCAGCAGATTCCACTTTTTGAAGTTAAGAACAAACTCTCTTTTTTTGTAGATCTTGCCGAGCAGGGTGAACGCATAGAAATAACCCGACATGGGAAGTCTGTAGCAGCAATAGTTAATACAGAGGATGATTCTTTATCACTAAATAATGAACAAAATCCTTTTTATCTTGCTTACATGGATTTACAAAAGAAAATTAAAAAACTTTCCTTTTCTGATTCCGAATGGGATGATGCCTTCAATATTCCCCGAAGCAAAAGCTCTGTACGACACTCTGAAGATTATGAGTAATGCGAGGTTACAGATATGCAGGCTATTTATCTATTAGATACAAATATTATCTCTGAATTAACAAAACCTAATCCAAACCCAAAAGTCCTTGCAAAAATATTT
>JAIKYZ010000136.1 GCA_024682655.1 Treponema sp. | reverse complement strand
GATTGGAAGTGCCAACCAGCGGTTTGTAACTACGCGGTCAATTTTATCTGAAGTGCTGAGGTTAGAACGAGCCTTCTTTGTAACGCACTTTTTGATAATAGATTCGATATATGAATAGCGTTCAGCTGTGATGATTGATTCAGCATCATCATCAAGTTCTGCTTCACAAGATTTAATATCGCCTTCGATATGTTCAAGCTTATCAGCAGGAATCTGTAAAGCCTTAATAACTTTTTCATCACGTTCAAAAAGTTTTACAGAGTACCAGCGATGCTGTTCAGCAGGAAGATCATGTACGATTGCTTCTTCAATGTGAGCAAGTGCATGTTCTACACAACCAGCAAAGCGATGCTTGTACATCATAGGTTTCTTTTCATTTGCCTTATTAAGAGCAAGTTCAGCAGCTTCAATACAACCACTTCCCTTCAAAGCAGAAATTTCTACTACAGGGCATCCAAGTTCTTCTGCCATTGCATCAATATGAATCTTGTCACCATTCTTTTTTACGACATCCATCATATTTACAGCAACAACCATTGGAATACCAAGTTCAGCAAGCTGTGTTGTAAGATAAAGGTTTCTTTCGAGGTTTGTACCATCAACAATGTTCAAAATTGCATCTGGGCGTTCTTTTACAAGATATTCACGAGATACTACTTCTTCCAAAGTATATGGGGAAAGTGAGTAAATACCAGGTAAGTCCATAATTACAACGTCATCTTTATGCCCCTTAAGCTTACCTTCTTTTTTTTCAACAGTTACTCCAGGCCAGTTTCCTACAAACTGATTTGAACCTGTAAGAGCATTAAATAAAGTTGTTTTACCCGCATTAGGGTTTCCTGCAAGTGCTATTTTAATCATTTTCTTCTCCTACTTTACCTGAATCAATTCGGCATCAGCCTTTCTGATAGAAAGTTCGTAACCACGAACAGTAACTTCTACAGGATCTCCAAGAGGAGCCACTTTGCGAACATAGATTTCAACACCTTTTGTGATGCCCATGTCCATAATGCGACGTTTTACAGCGCCTTCGCCATTCAGTTTTTCAACAGAAACTGTCTGACCGGTCTTAACATCTCTTAATGTCATACTTTTATACTCCTATTTATGTAGATGACTTTTTAAAGTCAAATTTCACGAAAAGTAGTTGATTAAAACTAAAAAAAATAGATGTGAGTTAAATGATAATTTTTTGTGCCATTTCTTTACTAATGGCTACACGAGAATCTTTTATTTGAACAATTACATTTCCAGAGATTTCTGAAACCAAAGACACTTCTGCACCAGCAACAAAGCCTAATTTTTCCAAAAAATGTCTAATTTCTTCTTTTCCATTGATTTTTTTGATTAAGAACTGTTCACCTAAAGAGGCCATACTTAAAGGCATTTTATATACTCCATTTATAGTTAGTTATTTCTAACTTAAAAAATATTAGCCTTCCCTAACAAAAAAGTCAATAAAACTTGAGAATTTTCTTTGAATCAATTGAAAATTTAAATAATTTTAAGCATCAATTTCACTTGCAAGATGATGTACAATGAAATCTTTGCGTTTTGGAGTATTTTTACCCATGTAAAATTCAAGAACCTGAGGTACATTTTTAAGAGTCTGAATTGTAACTGGTGTAAGATGAATACCTACATCTTCTGGTTCACCATCTTTTCTTGGATGAATAAACTGACCAAATTCTGAACCGGAAATTTCCCCAAGTCCTTTGAATCGGGTTACTTCAGCGCTGGCACCTAATTTTTTGAGTTCTTTATCACGGCTTTCTTCAGAATAACAATAAACAGTTTTACTCTTATTTCTTACACGGAATAAAGGAGTTTCAAGAATATAAACATGACCACTTAATACAAGTTCTTCAAAGAAGAGTAAAAGATAAGTCATAACAAGATTTCTAATATGGAATCCGTCGTTATCGGCATCGGTTGCAATTACAATTTTATCATAACGCAGGCCTTCAATATCTTTTTGAACACCAAGACTAAAAGTAAGATTTCTTAATTCTTCATTTTCAAAAAGAGCGGATTTTTTACGACCGTACATATTTTCAGGTTTACCGCGCAAAGAGAAAATTGCCTGGTAGGAAACATCTCTTGCGTTTACCATAGAACCAGTAGCAGAATCTCCTTCGGTAATAAAAATCATTGAATTTGCACCTTTTGGCCCATCCTGTAAATGATAGCGACAGTCTTTAAGTTTTTTGATTTTAAGCATTACTGATTTTTCTGCTTCGCGAATTTGTTTGTCGGTAACAGAGTTAATTTCATTTCTTGCTTTTTGATTTTTAATGATTTTTTCTTCTATTATTCCTGCTATATCAGGATTATGTCTAAGCCAGTCGTCTACGGCAAACTGAGTTTCTTTGATAATTGGAGTACGGATTTCTACGTTACCAAGTTTATTTTTTGTCTGAGAAGTAAACATAGGATTATCAAGACCAACTTTAAGGGCAACAAATAATCCACTTGTTACATCTCTAATATCATATTCTTTTTTAAAAAATTCATTTACACCTTTTGTAAAACCATCCAGGAAGGCAGTTACATGGGTACCACCATCATCTGTAGACTGTCCGTTTACAAAAGAATATACAAATTTATCAAGACTTGCTCCATGGGTAAGAACAAACTGAAGATTTTCGCCCTTATAATCAAACATATTGTAGAGGGCTTTTGTAGAATCTCCCATTTCGTTATTAAGCAGGTCCATAATTCCATTTTCTGAAATATATTCTTTTCCGTTACATTTAATTAAAAGACCTGGATTTAAATAAGCATAGTTCCAGAGGCGTTTTTCTACATATTCCATGTTATATTCATACTTTCCAAAGAGTTCTGAATCTGGAATAAATTCTAGATAAGTTCCATTTGCCTGACCTTCTTTTGCGGCCCCGGTTTTAGAACTGATTTTTTCACCTTTTTTATATTCAACAACCGCCATTTTTCCATCACGGATAGAAGCTGCACGGAAATAAGAAGACAGGGCATTTGTGGCTTTAATACCAACACCATTCATACCAATTGCCTGTTTAAAGACAGAATTATTATATTTTGCACCAGTATTAACGTTGGCAACACAATCTTCAAGGGCACCGAGTGGAATTCCTCGTCCGTAGTCACGAATTCTTACACGGCCTTCTTTGATTTCTACATCTACTTTTTTTCCAAATCCCTGAGAAAATTCATCTACAGAGTTATCAATACCTTCTTTTAAAAGGATATAAATACCGTCGTTTTCGTTAGAACCATCACCCAGAGATCCAATATACATACCCGGGCGAAGTCTTATATGTTCAAGTCCTTCAAGATGCTGAATTGAATCTTCATCATAAACAGCAGTGGTTTTTGCAGGCTTTTTAGGAGCAGCAACTTTTGCAGTAGTTTTTTCTACAGTTTTTGAAGGCTCCCCTTCACTTTTACTTGCAGCTTTTGACACTTTACTTTTTGCAGGACTTGTTTTAGCAGGGCTTTTACTTTCTGTACTAGTATTTTTAGTGGCAGTACTTTTCTTTGCCAAAGACTCTGCCTTTTTTACAAGATTACTTTCTTTTACTTGAGTTGAGCTTTTTTTAGCAGAAGCACTTTCCTTTGTCGAACTTGTAGTTTTTTTTGCAACACTTTTTTTAGTAACAGTCTTTGAACTTTCTTTTGACTCTGTTTTACTTGCCATCTATTTTTACCTCACCCAAAACTTTATTATTTTTCTTCAACTATATTATAAAAAGAACAATTACAACGGCCACCACGTTTTACAGTGTAAAGGGCCTTATCTGCCTGTTCTACAAGGTCATCATTATATCCTTTTTCTGAAAGTGCTACACCTACACTTAAAGAAACTCCTGGAATTCCGTCAGCAACATGCTGGAGAATGTTATTCATACTTGAGATTTTACTTTGAATAACTTCGGCTGGTGAAAGTCCAACCTTTGTCATAATAACTGCAAATTCGTCACCACCAATTCTTGCTACATAATCAGTTGAGCGGAATTGTACCATAAGTAAATCTGCAATTTTTCTAAGAACATCATCACCGGCAGTATGGCCATATTTATCGTTTATAGATTTAAAGAAATCAATATCTATAATCAAATAAGCAATTGGTTCATCAATATCTTTTAATAAATCCTTAATTTGAGAAAAGGCTTCGCGGTTGATTAATCCAGTCAAAGGATCATGTTCTGCCTTATGCTTTAAAATAGAAGAATTCAGTACATTTTTATCGCAAAGGGCATTATAAGCCTTGGCAATAAAATTAACTTCGTAAGCATATTTATTTCCCTGAGTCTTAATTTTAGAACCTTTTTCAATATTGTTTACAAACTGATTAAGAGGTTTTAAAAGAAGATTACTCAAAACAAAATAAATTACAAAAGAGAAAATAAAAAGAGAGGAAAGAATAATTACATAAACTATAGAAAGGCCCATAATTTTTTTTGTAGCAATATTCTTTTCGGCAATTACCATATTAATCAACTCTACAAGAGTATCATTTATGTAATTATCTATTTTATTTTTTGCAATAATATATTCTTTGTTAAAGAGAAGATCATTTGCCTTTCTGATTTTACCAGATCTTGGAAGAGAAAGATCCTCTTTAGTTAAAATTATTTTTCTTAATTCTTCATTAGCCATAAAATCAATTTCATAACATTCGCAAATTAAACGCATGGCATATAATTCAGTTTTACTAAGTTCATCTGAAGCATTAAGAGCCAGTAAGATTTTTTTATCAACACTGTCATTTTGATGCGATAATTCAACAATTTCTACCGTATTTCTACGTCTTTTCTTTTCCTTGATTTCATCAAAATAATTCTTAAGATAAATTATATCGTGATTTACAACAAAGAGTCTTGATTGATTTGTAAGATAATTAGAAGCCTTAACAAAATCTGTAAGAGCACGGTCACATTCAATATAGTCATTTACAGTATTAACTTCACTTCGATAATTATTTCTGATAAGAAAAAGTAAAACTAACAGAAAAACACATAAAACACACATAATGGTAACAAGGATTCCACACAGAGTATGAACCTTGATTCCATTTACGGTACGGTCCCTTAATTTTTTTGGCATAAATTCCCCACCCAAAAAGATTATTAAAATTCTATAATGTGAATAGACTAAAGTCAAGTATTGATTTTTTTATTCTATTAAATACATACATTTACAGCTTTAGACCAGAGTTTTTTGAAGGGCCAGTTGATTTAAAATCTTTGCCGTCAGCTCAAAAGCGCAGGGGGTAAGACTTTCAAAATTATCATTTTGGGTATGAAATTTTTTCCAGGTTTCTGGTATCTGTCCCCGCAAGGCAAGACTTACATCTTCGGAAGGAAGAATTGTAATTGCCACCGCTGGAATTCCATTTGCAATAAAACTGGCGTTATCTGAATAATTGCAGGGAAGGCAAAACCACTTTCCCCCGCTTGCAGTTTGAATTAACTTTTGCGCCCTCATTTCCAGTTTATTAAAATTATTTACAAATTCTCTTGAAAGGCCTTTGGGTAAATTGCTTTGAGTTAAAATTGGAACATCCCCCCGACCCATGCAATCAAAAACATAAATATCATCATTTTTAATTCCAAGTTTTCTAAAAAGACTGGCAAGTGGAAAAGCTCCCTGGGATTTAATTCCATCAGAACCCAACTCCTCTCCATCTGTAAAAATCAAGCGGATATTATGAAAAACAGGCATTTTTATAAGTCTGCAGGCCCATTCCATCATTAAAAAATCAGCAGCGGAATTATCATTTGCCCCCGGAGAATTTGGGACCCGGTCATAATGGGCAATAACAGTTTTAATTCTAAAAGCGGGATTATATTGAGACTGGGGGAATTTTACATAAATATGATTTTTTCCGTCCATTGGCAAAACAGCTGTATCTATTCCGGCTTTATTCAGATAATTTTGAATAAAAGCAAGTCTATTACAGTCAGGGGCAATATAATCTTTAAACACTAAAGGAATCTGATACATGTTTTTATTATAGAAAGAAGTATTAAGTCCGTCAAAAAATAATTATTCCAGATATGGCCAGCCATCTTTCCATAAGATTTCTTCAATCATTAATTTAGCTTTTCCATTATCCAGACGGTCATAAGCATGATAAACAAGATAAGTTTTACCATCATCATCTGTGAAAATGCTGTTATGCCCGGGTCCTGCCCAGGATTCAAAAGAAAATCCATCTCTTAAAAGACTTCCCCCGCCTTGCAGCATATCTATTCCGTCAAAATCCAGATATTTACCCTGTGGATTTTTGGATCTTCCGCAAACAATATGATAAGAACTTGCACTACCCCTGCAACAAAAATCATGAGAAGCAAAGAGGTAATAATAACCCTGATAGGGAAAAATAAAACCACCTTCAATTGGATTAGGCTGAATAGAGGGATTTCCAAAATTCTTTTTTCCCTTAGCAGAAGAATAAGGAATTCTTGAAGCAATATTTTTAGGCTTACTTCCTTCTATAATAAAACCTTCTTCATTCAACTCCAGCATAAGAAGTCCAGACCAGAAAGAACCAAAAAGCAGCCAGTCTTTATTATCAAAATCTGTAAAAACCGCCGGATCTATAGCATTATAATCATCTTCTTCTTTTGAAAAGATAACCGGCCCCCTATCCTGCCAGACAATTTCTGTCCCACCTGGATCTTCATTTATTGCCCTGGTAATAGAATCGCAGGTAACAAGACCAATCGAAGAAATATTTTTACCAAAAGTTGAAACTGAATAGTAAACTCTCCACTGGCCCTTTCTATAAACAACTTCCGGAGCCCAGAAATCCTTACTGCCCGGTATTTTTTTTGAAGTCCAGTCAGGATTTTTATTGAATATGCGGCCTGCTAAATCCCAGTGAATTAAATCTTTGGAAGTTAAGATTGGTAGGCCCGGACCAGTTTGAAACCTGTAATATATTCCATTTTCCTTAACAATTGTTGGATCATGAGTATAGGTAAAACCTGTAAGATTAAGTAAAGACATAAATAATTCCTTAAAACCTAAAAAAAAGCTGCCTGCTATAAAACAGACAGCAAAAATTTAGGAGAAATTGTTTGACTATTTAAGCCCAGTCATAGCAACAGAAGCAATAATTTGTTTCTGGAAAATCATAAAGATAATCAGACAAGGAAGCAAAGCAACAACAGAGGCAGCTAACAAAAGTGGATAGTCTGTCTGAATTGCATACATTGCATTAAGTTGACTGATTACAACCTGAACAGTAAGTTTATCTGGATCGTTAAGGTAAATACTAGGAGCAAAATAATCATTCCACGATCCCATAAACCAGAGTATAGCCTGTGCAGCAACAGCAGGCTTTGCATTTGGCATCATAATTTGAAGATAAATTCTAAAAAATCCGGCGCCATCAATTCTGGCTGATTCAATCATAGAAGTTGGGATTCCGTTCATATACTGGCGAAGGAAAAATATCATAGAAACATTTCCCAACATTCCAGGAATAATAAGAGGAGCCCAGGTATCCAGCCAGCCGATTTTTGCATAGATAACAAACTGAGGAATCATAATGATTGAAAAAGGAATCATCATTGTTCCAAGTTCGGCAAGGAAGAGTTTATTTTTTCCCGGAAAGTGAAGTTTTGAATAAGCAAAAGCGGCCAGGGAAGAAACAAAAGTACCTACTATAATAGTAGAAAAAGAAATAATTATAGAATTAAGAATACCCCGCTGAAGGCTTGGTTCCATCTGCCAGATTCTCTTAAGATAATTTTCCCACTGTGGATTTTTTGGAAAGGCCAAAGAAAGTTGAGTTGTAAGGAAGCCTTCCTTTGTTTTTAAAGAAGATTCCAGCATCCAAACCAGAGGAAGAATCATAATTACTGCACCAAGAATAAGGAATAAATAGATTCCTATTGAACCCACAAGGGCATTTTTTTTCTTTGAACCAAGTCTTTCTTTAGAAGGAAGAACAATTTTTTGCATTTTCATAGATTTCCCCCTATTCCAGATAATTATCGCTTTCAGGTCCAAACTTGAACTGAATAGCAGTAGCAATAAAGATTATTAAAGCAAGAACCCAGGCTGCGGCACAAGCGTATCCCTTTGCATCGGCAGTACCAAAGGCCTTTTGCCAGATGTAGAATACGATTGTTGCGGCACTGTAATTTTCGCCACCCAAAGGAGCCATAATCTGAGGTTCTACAATCATCTGAGAACCGCCAATAATTCCTGTAATTACGATAAAGAAAGTGATTGGCTTCATTAAAGGCCAGGTAATACTTCTAAAAACTGTCCAGCGACCAGCCCCATCAAGGTAAGCCGCTTCGTAGTAAGATTTTGGTACATTCTGTAAACCACCCAGATAAAGAAGGGCTGTATTACCAACACCACGCCATACACACATCATAATAATTGCAGGTTTTACTGTATGTTCCTTTTCCAGCCAGTTAGGTCCCTGAATATTAAAGGCCCATTTTAAAAACTGATTTAATAAACCATAATCTCCGTTATAAAGCCATCTCCATAAAAGAGAAACAGCAACAATTGAAGATACTACCGGAATATAGTAGATAACACGAAAGGCTCTTATTCCTGGTAATTCCTTATTAAAAGAAAGAGCAAGTCCAAGGGCCCAGAAAATTCCAAGAGGAATTCCTATCATATAAAAGAATGTATTCCAGAGTGCACGCCAAAACTGGTTATCTGAAAAAAGTTCTTTATAATTTTCAATTCCAATAAAATCTAAGGTCGAAAAATCTGTAAGATTTGTCATTGAATTCCAGTCTGTAAAACTTGCAAAAATTGAAAACACAACTGGAATAGCTGTAAACATGAAAAATCCAATTACAGGAGGCAGAGCAAATATTAGACCTGCCCTGGCCTCGTCATTCCATTTCTTTTTTTTCTTTAAAACAGTCTTTTCCATAGAAAAAAATTCCTTCAGACAAAAAAATACTGCACAGGCCTTCCATTTAAGTTATAGGAAAACACCGTGCAGCTCCTTTCCGATGTTTTTTTATTATTAAATTATTTATTTACTTTACTTAAAGCCTTATCAAGATCTTTCTGCATTTTTGGAGCAACTTTTTCGCAGTATTCCTGAGCAGACATAGAACCATCAAGCACTTTTGAAATACTTAAGAAGAAGTCATCGTACCAAACTCTGTTGTAAGTCTGATTGTATGGCCAAGGTTTTCCTGATTCAGAAATGATATGAATAAATTCCTGGCGGTTCTTAGGCATAGAATCTTTTGAAGTATAAGCAGAAGCAAGTGATTTTAAGTTTGGAAGCTGAAGATCAAGATCTACATACATCTGGTTTGCTTCCTTATCAGCAGAAAGGAAGAGAGCAAGATCAACAGCAGCCTGTGGATTTTTTGTGTTAGCGGCAACAGTCCAGCCTACACCACCGCGGTATGTATAAGTTTTGTCACCCTTGTTATGAACAGGCCATGGAATAAGGTCATATTCAAATGGAAGAGTTGTATTGAAAGTTGCAATATCCCAGCTACCAGCAAGGAAGAATCCGAGTTCGCCCTTAAGCCATCTCTGATAGGTATCCAAAGAAGCAGCCTGGCTTGCACTTGGGGTTACTTTATAAACATTTGTCTGATCTGCAAAGAACTGAAGGGCTTCAACAAATTTTGGATCTGTTACAGCAACTTTAGTTCCTGTTTCATCAAGATAATCAGCTCCGTTACCCCAGATAAACTGATGAAGAGCCCAGTTTACATTCAAACCTGTACCAAAAGTATCAGCTTCTCCATTACCATCTTTATCTTTTGTACACTGTTTACATACATCAATAAATTCTTCCCAGGTGTAAGGTTCAGTAGGACTTGGAAGAGGAATTCCGTATTCTTTGAAAAGTGTTACGTTATAAGCAAGAGCAGCAGGTCCAAAATCTTTTGGGAGAGCATAAAGTTTACCCTTACCTAAAACTTTTCCGTCGTAGCGGTAATCATCAAGAGCAGCTTCGTAAAGATCATTTACATCTGCACCTGTGGCATTATATACATAGTCATCAAGAGGAAGAACCTTTTTATTATCAACATACTGGCGTACTGATTCTGGTCCCATGTAGAAAACATCTGGAAGTTTATTAGCAGCTAATAAAGCCTGAAGTTTTGGACCATATTCATCCTGTGTAACTGTCATAACATCAACCTTCATACCAGGATGTGTTTCTTCATATCGTTTAATTACTTTATCAAGAATCTCTTTTTCTGCTGGCTGTGCAAAATTCATTAAAGAAATTGTTCCACCAGAAGATTTAGCCCCTTTTGAAGTTTCTGATTTGGAACAACCAACAAATGCGATAAGAGCAGCGGCGGCCACTCCCAATAAAACTAGTTTTTTCATTTCTTCCTCCTAATCTGAAATACCAGACCTTTTTAACCTAATTGTAAGGTCATAATTTTTATCTGTCAATTTTTTTTGATAAATATCCTTAATTTTTGATAATATATCGATTTTTCTGGGTAAAAAAATCAATTCTAACCGTTTTTATCAATTTTTATCGATTTTTACGGTTTCCCCAGAAGTATTCTCCCGATTTTTCTGAATCTAAAAGGGTAAAACTGATAGTTTTTCTTGAAGCGGAAGTAGATTTTTTAGCCCAATCAACTGCCTGGAATACATAGCCCCGGAAAATTCCGATATTCTTTATATCCATTTCAATAGTGTAACCATCTTGCATAAGAGTCCACTTTCCCCTGTAAGCACCTTTTATACTGCCTCCCGATTTTCCCCCGCTAAGTATAATTTCTTGAGAAGTCGCAGGCAGGGCATCGGCAATATGAGCAATACGACCAGAAGCGTTGCCAAAGAATTTTACAGGCTTTGTTTCGCTGCTACGCTGGGTAAGAATAACATCATAAGTACCGGCAATTTCTTCAACAGACAAAGGCCTTAAACCTTCATCAAGCCCCTCGTAATCATTGTAATATTCATTTTGATTTAAAATAGGCCAGCCATCTTTATTAAAAAACATTTGATGAAGCTGTAAAAAGAAATAATATTCAGGGGTAAAATTAGTTCTAGAATGACAGGCAAGCATAATTTTTCCATCTGCAGTGCGTAAAATACTCTGGCCGCCCTGACTTCGGAATGAATACTCCCCTTCAAGTTCTACGGCAGGAAGAATTTTTCCACCGTAAGAATGATATTGCTCTGCCTTACCCATTTCTAAAACCATGGGGTTACCACTTGTATCTAAGTAAGGGCCTTCGATTTCTTTAGAACGGCCAAGTCCAATACGATATTCCCACTGTAAATCGCCCATTGAAACAAAAACATAGTAATAATCTGTATCGGAATTATAAATCAACTGGGCACCTTCATAGGCCGCTCCGTTTCCACCTGCTATTATAATTCCAAAAGCATCTTCTAAGTTATCGGCTGGGACATCCAATTCCCGTCCCTTTTTATCAACCGGCTTTAGGGAAAGTGCATCCAGATAAACAAGAGCAATTCCACCCTTCCAGGAACCATAAGTCAGGGCATAACAATCATTTCCACCGATTTTATAGGTCATTAAAGAACCCGTGGCCACATCAAATACAAATTCAGGATCAATTGCCCCAAATCCTCCAGACCAGGAAGGATAATCAAGTTCCTGGCGACTGATTGTGTCATAAGAACCGGTGTTATAACTTGAATATTTAGTAATGCTTTCTTCTTCAAAAGGATCTTCACTACGGTCTACATAGGCATAGCGTACAAAAACTGACTGTTTATATTCCACACCTAAATCAGAAAGTATTTTTGCTATTTTGGGATCTTTAGAGGCGGCATCCTGGGCCGGGTAAAAAGGCCCCTCTGGCGAAGTTGAAATTGCAAAGGCGATCGAAGCATTATGGTGACTTCCATCCGAGGCCCCAACGCAAATACCATGTAACAAATAATAAAGGCCCTTCTGCTTGATAACCGTTGGAGCCCAGGAAGAGGCAGTTACCTCATTAAAAGAAGACCAATCCAGCCAATCCTGATCCCAATTCCCCTGAATCATTGATTTAGAAAGGCTTTCCCAGTGGACTAAATCTTTGGACTTTCTTATTTGAAGTCCCCTTTCCCCTTTATTTCCAATTGCCGCATCGGTTGAATAAACATAGTAAGTTCCGTCATCATCCTGAAAAAGTTTTGGATCATGACAGTTCAAACATTCCCATTCATTTTGATTTCCATTATTTGGCCGGGAATATTTTTTATAAACTGCTAAATCGACATCTTTACCAGCTTTTGCATCACTTTTTGCCGATGATTTTTTATCTGCACAAGAAAGTAAAGCTATGATTGAAAGAAGTAAAATGCCTTTTACAATTATTCTTGAAATATTTTTCTTCATTAAAAACTCCTGTAAAATAATGGACAACCTGCCCCTTACTGAAAGAGTGGATATCCCCTGTCATCATATTTTATTCGCTTTACCCAGGTATGTCTGTTAGGATCATAAAGAGCAAAGTTTAAATCTACCTCTGGATATGGACGAGCGTGATAAATCAAATAATCTTCCTTACCATCTCTTGAAGTAGTAAAAGAATTATGACCCGGGCCAAAAATTCCTTTTTTCCCATCTGAAATTAAAACAGGACTTTCAAGTTTTTTCCAGGATTCTGCCTTTGTAAGATCAGCATTTTCATCAGCAAAGAGCATTCCCATACAATAAGTAGAATCTGTGGCACTTGCAGAATAAGTTAAAAAAATCTTTCCATTTCTATTAAGGACAGCGGGACCTTCATTTACTTTATATCCCCTGCACTCCCAATCATACTCCGGAACTGTCAAAAGAGTCTGAGGAAACTTTAATTTTGTAGGTGATTCCATTTGTGCAATATAGAGTACAGAATTTTCCAGTTTTTCCTGACGCTTCTGGGCCCATACCGCATACCACTTTCCCTTATTTTCAAAAACCGTGGTATCCAGCATAAAAGAATCCCATTCCGCTTCTAAAAGCCCCAATTCTTTCCATTCTCCACAAAAAGGATCAGGAGAATCATTTTCCAGAACATAAGTACGAATCCACCAGGGATCTTCTGCTCTGCCAGCGGCAAAATAAATATACCATTTACCTTTTATATAATGTAATTCCGGAGCCCAAATGTGCCAGGACATTGGACCTTGGGCGTGTTTTTTCCAGATTGTTACAGCCTGAGCCTTTTCAAGTCCCTTTACAGACCAGGCCCGGCGTAATTCAATACGATCATATTCAGGAACGGAAGCCGTAAAATAATAATATCCGTCCTTGTGATAATAAACATAGGGATCTGCTCTCTGTTCAATCAACGGTTTTCTTTCATCTTCGTATGTAATATCTGTAAAATTCATTGTAAATCCCCTTTGTGAATCAAAAAAAACAGCTCCTTAAATTAAAGATAAAGAGCTGCCTGTAAATAAGCTGACAACTGTACAAGTAATAAACAATTGTACAGTTGTTTATATTATGATTATTTAGAAATTCCCTTATACAAAGAAGCAATTTCTGCCTCTGTATAGGCACGGCTTGCAAACAATACATCATCGAATGCAGCGTTGATATATGGATCTGGCCAGTTAGAACGTCCAATGTAAGCTCCCTTAAATCCATTCAAAAGATCTGTAGGAATAGCCTTAGAACCATTGTTCATAACGAGTTTTCCATTTACAAACATTGAAGCAACTTCATCACCAACAGTTACGGCAACGTGAGTCCAAACTCCATCTTCAATTACCGGTCCAATTACTGAAACATTTCCACTTGGATTATTTACATCAAGACGAAGTTTTCCAGAACCGCCTTCTTTACCAAGCCACCAGTCATTTCCACCAGCATCACCCATATCAAAAACACGAGACCAGTCTGGCATTGAATTTACCTTTATCCATGCAGAGAATGTAAATCCATTTCCTGCAAGAATAGACTGATTAAGATTTACAAACTGTTCAGAACCATTCAAAACAAGAGCTTTACCAAATTTTCCTTCTGTATATTCACTTGAATTAACTTCAGAATCATTTCCAGCAACAAGATCTTTTGCTCCATCCTGACCATCAAAAGAATAATAAGCAGTTACATTTGAATTTGAATCAATTACAAAAGGCTGAGCATTTGATACATCAACAGCAGCAGCCCCTGCCTGAGCATTTTTAGAATAGATTTCTGAAATTTCTTCAGCAGAGAAAGCACGTTTTGCAACTACGATTTCATCAATTGCACCTTCCAAAAGTGGATCGGCTACCCAGTTAGAACGGCCAACAAAAATTCCTGTAGCACCAGCGGCAAGATCAGCAACTGAAACAGAAATTTCTTTTTCTTCTGCAAGACTTCCGTTTACATAAAGGGCAAGTTTTCCATTACCAAGTGTCATTGCAAGGTGAGTCCATTTTTTGATAGGTGTAAGAGGTCCATTACAAGTTACAGCAGAAGACTGTTCATAAGCACAGAAAGTTCCAGCCATACGACCGTCTACAGCAAGGAAAAGGTCTTTTGTTCCATCTCCTCCGCCAAGATCAAATACACGCTGCCAGGTTTTCCAGGCTCCTACCTTAACCCAGGCTGCCATTGTAAGACCATCGCCAGAAAGAATATGATCTTCCAGAGTGATATACTGAGTACCATCCAAAAGAAGAGCTTTACCGCTAATTCCTTCTGTCATTTGAAATCCATCCAGAGCATCAAGAGTTGCATTTGTTTTTGCCTTTGAATGATCTGAAATCTCATCGTCTACAATTTCTTCGTCAAAAGTAAAATAGCCAACTACGCTAGAATCAGATGAAAGATTTGACTTTCCCCCTTTTGAACAACTAGAAAAAAGTGCTACAGCAGAAAGTGCTGCAACAATAACTAAAGTTTTTTTCATTTTTTCCTCCATTTGAAAAAAATCATAAGTCCAGATTATACAGTTGTCAACTAAATTGTTTGATTTTTATCAATATTTTTTGATATTTTTCTTGACAATGTCGATTTTCTGGCCATAAAATTGCTTATAAACCCATTAAAATCAATAAAAATTAATACAATAACGAAATTAATCGTTATAAAGGGGGATTAAATGAAACAAATAAAAGTTTTATTAAAAAGAGGAATGATACTTATGCTTACACTTTCAAGTTTATACGCCCAAAACCCTAAAAAAGAAGCCCAGCTTACCCTCGATTTTACAAAAGAAAAAACTCCAGTAAGCAAAAATCTTTTTGGAATATTTTATGAAGACATTAATTATGCCGCCGACGGTGGTTTATATGGAGAAATGATACAAAACCGCTCTTTTGAGTTTAAAAAATCCCACAGAGGAGCAACTGAATGTTGGAAAACAGAAAATCTCAAGAGAAGAAAATGTAAATCTAAGGTAAAAGGTAAAAAAGAAAAACCCCTGAATAAAAACAACACTACCTATGCCCAACTTGAAGTAAAAAGAAAATGGGATGGTATCGAAAATTATGGATACAATGGCATTCCTTTAGAAGAAGGAAAAGAATATCCCCTCTCCCTTTACCTGCGCAGCCCGGACAAAAAAGTAAAAAATGTTACACTTGCAATAGGATCAAAAGAAAAAGGTTCAAAACTTGTAAAAATAAAGGTAAAAAAGATTACAGAAGAATGGCAAAAATTTACCTTTACAGTAAAACCTCTTGAAAGTACAGAAAATGGATATATTGGAATTTACTCAGGTAAAAGAAGAGGAAAACTTGATATAGACTTTGTTTCTCTCTTCCGGGCAGATATTTATAAAAATCAGGAAAATGGCCTTAGAAAAGACCTTGCTCAAATGCTCGAAGATTTACACCCCGCCTTTATTCGCTTTCCAGGTGGCTGTCTTGTAGAAGGTTCACGACTTTCAGACCGTTATCAGTAGAAAAATACAATTGGCCCCGTAGAAGAAAGAATTGAAGAACTCAATTTCTGGAATTATCAGCAGTCTATGGGCCTTGGTTTTTATGAATATTTCCGTCTTTGCGAAGACCTTGGAGCAGAAGCAATTCCTATCATCAACTGCGGAATATCCTTTGCAGGCGAAAATAATAACGAAGCAGACATTCCTATGAATTTTATGGATTCTTTTGCCCAGGATGCCCTTGATTTAATTGAATGGGCCACAGGACCAGAAACTTCTACCTGGGGAAAAAAACGTGCAGACCAGGGACATCCAAAGCCATTTAAATTAAATTATCTTGGAATTGGTAACGAAAATGGCCGGGAACATTATTATGAACGCTATAAATACATTGCCGACAGAGTAAGAGAAAAATATCCGGACATAAAATTGATTATGTCTTCCGGAGCCTTTCCTAGTGATGACATCTTCTACAATTGCTGGAAACAAGTGCGTAAATGGGAAACTAATCCAGAAAGCCAGAATATTGTTAATCTTGTAGATGAACACTACTACTGTCCACCTGCCTGGTTCCTTTCAAACACAGATCGTTACAATCCTTCGGATTTTTATCCACGGGGAGAAGGCCAGCCAAAAGTATTTGTAGGAGAATTTGCTTCTCAGGTAGAAAATAAAAATGGCGGAACAAAAAAAACAAGTACCCTTTATGCCGCCATTACAGCCGCAGCTTACATGACAAGCCTTGAAAGAAATGGAGATATTGTTGAACTTGCCTCTTACGCCCCCCTATTTGCCCGGGAAAATAACTATCAGTGGTCCCCAGATATGATTTGGTTTACAAATACCCAGGTTTACGGAACTCCAGATTACTATGTACAGCAGCTCTTTATGACGAATAAATCTGATCAAAGCCTTTCTTACAAACTGGAACAGCCTAAATCTGATAAAGCAAAAGCCTATATTGGAGGAAGTGTTGGGCTTGGTTCCTGGTCAACTACCGTAGAATACAAAAACTTAAAGCTTACCGATAAAATTTCTGGAAAAGTCAGTTATGATTCAGACAAGGTTTGGGATTTACAGGATTTTGATTCCCTGTCCGGCTCCTGGGACTACAAGGATGGAAGTATTATCGGCTCTTCATCCTCAGAAAACTGCAGACTTATTATGAAAGGAGAAGGAAGTCAGCATTACACAATGGAATTAAAGGCCAGGAAAAATGGCGGAAACGAAGGATTCTTAATTCTGTTTGGACATAAAGATGGTTCTTTCTACTGGTGGAATCTTGGCGGCTGGTCTAATACTAAGTCCTGTGTAGAAAAAGGTACTGCCGCAGCCCGTTCCGTTATTGGAGACACCCAGGCAATCACAATAGATAACGGAAAATGGTATGACATTAAAATTGACGTAAATGGAGAAAGTTACAAATGTTACCTAAACGGCAAATTAATGCACGAATACACAGATGTGTTAAATTTTGATTCTCTTTATGCCCATGCCGGAGAAAATGATAAAGAAGTAATCATAAAACTTGTAAACGTTAGCCAGGAAGCTTTACCGGTAAATATAAATCTTAAAGGTTCGGGAAAACTTGATACTAATGCAAAAGTTATAACAATAAGTGGAAAACCCGATGACGAAAATTCTTATAATAATCCAAAATTAATCTCTCCTGTAGAGGAAATTCTGTCGGATATTTCAGAAAATTTCACTTTTACAACAAAAGCAACATCTGTATCCGTTATTAAAATCAAGAAAAATTGATTTAATAGACAGAATCAAATAGAAACGATATCATAAATTCTATAGAAGTTTGAGGTAATTTAATTATGGAAGAAGTTGAAACAACATTAGTTATTAATCCACTTGAAGATTTAAATAAAATAAAAGCCTTGGCATCAGAACCAAGAATACAGATGCTTGATTTGCTCAGAAAAAAAACCTGCAATATTAATGAAATTTCAGAAACTTTAAAATTACCCCAATCAACGGTTGCAACTCATATTTCAATTCTTGAAGAAGCCGGTCTTTTGGTAACAGAATCTGTAAAAGCAAAAAAAGGAAATCAAAAACTTTGTAAACCCGCTTTTAAAGAACTTCTTATCCAATTTCCGGAAGAAAAAAGCAACGAAAAGAATTTTATCGAAGTGGAAATGCCAATTGGTATTTTTACAGACTGCAGTGTTACCCAACCCTGTGGTCTTTGTTCCTCAGATAAAATTATTGGATTTTTGGATATACCTGACTCATTTCTTAATCCAGACCGCATGAAAGCAGGACTTCTCTGGTGTGGAAGCGGTTATTTTGAGTATAAATTCCCAAATAATAATCTGTATGACCAGAAAAAATTGCAGAAATTAGAAATAAGCATGGAACTTTCTTCAGAAACTCCGGGAACTAATTCAAACTGGCCTTCAGATATTACAGTCTGGGTAAACAGAACAGAAATTGGAACCTGGACTTCCCCAGGAGATTTTGGTGATAAAAGAGGAAAATATACTCCTGAATGGTGGAAGCTGGAAGGCTCACAATACGGACTTTTGAAAAATTTCTACATTACAAACGAAGGAAGTTTTATTGACGGAGTAAAGATTTCCCAAGTAACTCTGGCAGACCTTCACATTCCGGAACATCACTCAATTCGTGTAAAAGTTGGAGTAAAAGAAGATGCAGTTCACATGGGTGGAATGAACATCTTTGGAAAAGGCTTTGGTAACTATGATCAGGGAATTATCCTTCGTTCATATTTTTCAGATTAAAAGCAAAAAACTCCAAGCTCTGCCTATTATTGATATTTATCAAGAAAAACTCTAAATAACTTTCTGCCAAAAAAGGAGAAAAAAAATGAAAGCAAAGGTTACTCTTGTAAAAGAATTTGAACTTGGAAAAGTTGATAATAATCTTTTTTCTTCATTTATTGAGCATCTTGGACGGGCTATTTACACAGGAATTTACGAACCCGGACATCCAGATGCCGACCAGGAAGGTTTTAGAAAAGACGTTATAGAAATGGTAAAAGACCTAAAAGTTTCTCTGGTACGTTATCCTGGTGGAAATTTTCTTTCGGGTTACAACTGGAAAGACGGAATTGGCCCTCTTGATAAAAGACCTGTTAGACTGGACCGGGCCTGGCACTCCATAGAACCAAACAAAATCGGCCTTGATGAATTTTACAACTGGAGTCAAAAAGCAGGAACAGAAATTATGGGTGCAGTTAATATGGGAACGGGAAGTCCTCAGGATGCCGGCGACATAATTGAATACTGTAACTTCCAGGGCGGAACTTACTGGAGCGATTTACGAAAGGCAAACGGACATAAAGACCCTCTGAAAATAAAAACCTGGTGTATAGGAAACGAAATGGACGGCCCCTGGCAAATAGGCCACCTTACAGCCCAGGAATACGGCCGCAAAGCTTTAGAAACCGCAAAAATCATGAAAATGACAGATGAAGATATAAAATTAATCGTCTGCGGCTCTTCAACTACAAAAATGCAAACCTATCCAGAATGGGACAGAATAGTTTTAGAACATACCTATGATATAGCCGATTATATTTCAATCCACCGCTACTACGAAAATTACGGTAATGACGATGATTTTCTGGCTTCCTTTTACGATATGGATAACTTTATCAAAACCGCCTGTGCAACCTGCGATTATGTAAAAGCCTTAAAAAGAAGTAAAAAAACAATCTACCTTTCCTTTGACGAATGGAATGTATGGTATCAGCGGAAAAAGGAACCTCACCCATGGATGACAGCCCCAAGAATTCTCGAAGAACACTACACTCTTTTAGATGCCCTGGTATTCGGAGGCCTTGCCATTACCCTTTTAAATCACGCCGACCGTGTAAAAATTGCCTGTCTTGCCCAGCTGGTAAATGTTATTGCTCCTATTTTTACAGAACCCGGAAAAGGCGCTTACAGACAGTCAATTTATTATCCATTTAAAGACATGTCTCTTTTTGGACGAGGAAAAGTTCTTAGGCCGGTAATCAAAACAGACACAAAAATTACAGAAAAATTCGGCCAGGTTCCTGCCACAATCTATTCAGCAGTTTTAGACGAAGAAAAATCAGAACTTACCTTATTTGCCCTAAATACAAGTAAAGAAGAAATCTGTCAGCTGGAACTAGATCTTTCTTCCTTTGAAAAATCCACAATGTTTTATAGAAGTGAATTAACAGGAAATGATTTAACCGCAAAAAACAGTCTGGAAAGCGAAAAGGTAAAACCTTGCAGTGCCGAAATTATAAAGGGAGATAAAAACCTTTATCAAATCCCGCTCAAGGCTGCATCCTGGAATGTACTCAGATTTAAAGTCTAGTCTTAAAGCATTTCTTATGCCCAAAAGACCGGCAGGAAAAATCCCTATTCCATAAGCACTGAAAAATCACTAAAATATTACAGTATAATTAAATTTTGCGAGGTATCGTATGGCTACACCATTAGAAAACTATCTGGCATCTTGCGGCGGAAAACCAACTGCTGCAATGTGTTCTTATGTTGCAAATCTTCAGCAGGTTGCTGCTGTAGGTCCTGATATCGCTGCCGCAATTGTAAGCGAAATCGAAAATCAGCGCAGTCACCTTAAATTAGTCGCTTCAGAAAACTACTGTTCCTTAAACGTTCAGTCAGCTATGGGCAATCTTCTTACAGACAAATACGCAGAAGGTTATCCCGAACACCGTTACTATGGCGGTTGTGTAAATATTGATACCGTAGAAAATATTGCCGCTCACGAAGCAGAAGCCCTCTTTGGTGCAGATTATGCTTACGTTCAGCCACACTCTGGAGCAGATACAAACTTAGTTGCCTACTGGGCAATTCTTTCTGCAAAAGTAGAAACTCCAACTCTCGAAGAACTGGGAGTAAAATCCTTAAACGACCTTACAGCAGAACAGTTTGACATGTTGCGCAAACGTTTTGGAAATCAGAAATTAATGGGACTTGATTACTCTTGTGGTGGTCACCTTACCCACGGATATAAAATGAACGTTTCTGCCCGTATGTTCGAATCTCATCCCTACGGAGTAGACAAAGAAACTGGCCTCTTAGATTACGACGCAATCGAAAAGCAGGCAATGGAAGTAAAACCTCTCATCCTTTTGACAGGTTATTCAGCTTACCCACGTAAAATCAATTTCAAACGCTTCCGCGAAATTGCAGACAAATGTGGAGCAGTATTAATGGTAGATATGGCACACTTTGCAGGACTTGTTGCCGGAAAAGTATTCCAGGGCGATTACGATCCAGTAAAATGGGCAGATATCGTAACTACAACAACTCACAAAACTTTGCGTGGACCTCGTGGTGCTATGATTCTCTGTAAACAGGAATTTGCAGATTACGTAAACAAGGGTTGTCCAATGGTATTAGGTGGTCCTCTTGGTCATGTAATGGCCGCAAAAGCAATTGCATTTAAAGAAGCTCGTACTCCAGCCTACCAGGAATGGGCACATCAGGTTGTAAAAAATGCTCAGGCCCTTGCAGAAGGCTGTAAAGCTCACGGAATGCCACTTCAGACAGGCGGAACAGACAATCACCTTATGTTAGTAGATGTAACAGTTTACGGACTTACAGGAAAACAGGCAGAAGCAGCATTATTCCAGTGCGGTGTAACAGCAAACGCAAATGCCCTTCCTTACGATAAAAACGGTGCCTGGTGGACATCTGGAATCCGTATCGGTACTCCAGGACTTACAACTCTTGGCATGAACGAAGAAGATATGAAAGAAGTTGCAGATATCATCGACTTTGTATTAAAGGGAACAAAACCTGGCCTTACAAAAGAAGGAAAGCCTGCTAAAGGTAAAATCAACCTTGATCCAAAGGTTCAGGAAAAAGCAAGAGCTCGTGTAAACAAATTACTTTCTGCACATGTTCTTTACCCAGAATTAGATTTAGACTTCTTGAAGAAGGAATTTGTATAATACGTCGAGTCAAGGCACGCGTACGCTTAAAGCCTTGACTTCGCCGTTTTTAGGGTTTGTAATAAACCCTAAATAAAAAGGTGGGGAAAGCCTTCCCCTCGCCCGCACATGGTTGCGGGCTACCCCTTCTCCTAAGGGGATGTCCAATAAGTAAATAATGCGGTGGTTGAGCTTGTCGAAACCACCACATATAGTGTAAATGGTCATTTCGACAAGCTCAATGACCACAGTGCCAAATCTTATTGGACATCCCCTTAAAAACCCCATTTAAAATAGTTTTAAACAAAAGAAAATTTGGAGTTAATATGCGCCTTATATTTATTCGCCACGGAGACCCTGATTACACAATCGATAATCTTACCCCAAAAGGTAAAAAAGAAGTTGAACTTCTTACCAAAAGAATCTGTAAATGGCAGAATGTTACAGCCTTTTACACTTCTCCCCTTGGACGAGCAAAAGCAACAGGCGCCCCAGCCCTTAAAAAATTAGGACGAGAGGCAGAAGTTTTTGACTGGCTTCAGGAATTTTATTACCCGGTAGAAATCCCTGCCGATTATCCGGACAAAAAATTAGCAGGCACAAAAAATATCTGCTGGGACCTTTTACCAGAATATTTAACAGCCCATCCCGAATTTTTTGATAAAGATAAATGGGCCACAGTAGATTATCTTAAAAAAGCCGGAATAGATAAAAAGTTTGAAGAAGTTTCAAAAGGTTTTGACCAGCTTTTAGAAAGATACGGTTATATAAGAAATTCAAAGAATTTTTACGATGTAAAAGAGCCTACTCCAAATCACAACTGGTCAGATCCAATAGAAAAATATCACTTAAAATCTGTAAAAGACGATTATCCCCAGGAAAAAACCCTTGTATTTTTCTGCCACCTGGGAGTTATGTTTGCAATAATTGCCCATTTAACCGGACTTTCGCCAATGCAATTATGGCATGGATTTTATGTCGCCCCTACTTCAATCACAGTTTTAAATTCAGAAGAAAGAATTAAAGGCCAGGCCTGGTTCCGTGTAGAAAGACTGGGAGACACAAATCACCTTACAAATGGCAAAGAAGAAATTTCTTCTTCCGGCTACTTTGCCACTCTTCTTAAGGAAATTTAGTTAAAATTTCCTATGTTTTTTAACTAAAATCTGATATAATAATAATACTATGGAACAAAAGAAAAAGGTCAGACTCTCAGATATCGCTAAAAAACTTAACATCAGTACAGTTACAGTTTCAAAAGCCCTGGCAAATAAAGATGGTGTGGGAGATGATTTACGAAAACAAATTAAAGACCTTGCCAGCGAAATGGGATACAAGGCAAAAAACAATTCTTCCTTTTCAAATGGAAAAATCACTGGAAATATAGGTATTCTTATTCCTTCACATTTTTTTGGAATTAATACTTCTTTTTACTGGTACATTTTCAACTTTCTTTCAACAGAACTTTTACACAGAAATTATTATAGCATCATGGAATTACTTTCTGCCCAGGATGAAGAAAACCTTGTACTTCCAAGAATGCTTCAGGACAAAAAAGTAGATGGAATTATTATTTTAGGACAGGTAAAAGAAGACTACATAGATAAGATTCGTTTACAGTACAATAATTTTATTCTTCTTGATTTTTACACAGATAATACAAGCCTGGACAGCGTTTCAAATGATGATTACTACTCTTCATATATTTTAACTAGTTATGTAATTTCTCAGGGACATAAAAATATTCGCTTTGTAGGAAATTTTAATGCAACAACTTCAATCACAGACCGTTTTATGGGTTTCCAGAAGGCAATGCTAAGAAATGGACTTCCATCTTCGGTAGAAGATATTATCAACGACCGTGATGATAAAGGATTCCAGGTTGAATTTAAACTTCCTCCAAAAGAAGAAATGCCAACGGCCTTTGTATGTAATAATGACCTTACTGCGTCAAATCTTATAGATAAATTACAGACCTTAGGTTATAGAATCCCAGAAGATATTTCAGTTACAGGTTTTGATAATTATGTAGCACAGTCAAATCAATCAGTTCCTCTTACAACTGTAGCCATAAAGCCGGAAGATACCGCAAATGTAGCCGCTGATTTAATCATCAAAAAAATTACAAATCAGCCTTACATTAAGGGAAGACATCTGGTTAGTGGAACAATTATAATAAGAGACTCTGTAAAAAATATAAATAATTAATAGGAATTTGAGGTAAATATGATTTCGATTATTATTGGTTTAATTTTTATTGCATTCACAGTTTTTTCGTTACTTCCAATGGGCCCATTAGCATGGGGAAAAGATGTAATTTCCTTCTTAAAAGGATGTGCCCCAGTATTAGCCGCATTTATTGGTTTAATCTGCTGTTTTATCGGAGCTGCCGATATTCAGGACAAAAAAGAAGCAAAAAAAGAAGCTAAAGCTGAAGAAAGCGAAAAAGAAGACAGTCAGAACAAATAAAAGTCAGGCCAAAAGGGGCTTAGCTTATTGACTCTCTTGGGGAAAAAATTGTATTATATTTTACCCCGTATAACAATTTGGACTGCTCATCTAAATTGTTAGTGTTTTTAATTCAGATGCAAAGGATTAAAATCACAGAAATTTTTTATTAAATATACAGGTATTTAGGTATTATTATGGAAACTATTTTCGTTAAAGAATACGAACAGGCTCGCAAATGGTACATTATTGATGCAGCCGGAAAACCAATGGGACGTGTAGCTGCAAAAGCTGCTGCTATCGCTCGTGGAAAAAACAAAGCAACTTACACAAAAAACCAGTTAATGGGTGACTTTGTTGTAATCATTAATGCTGAAAAAGCAATTGTAACAGGTGGAAAGGAACAGAAAAAAGTTTACTATCACCACACAGGTTTTGTAGGTGGTCTTGTTTCTCATACTTACGAAAAACTTCTTGAAAAACATCCAACAGATCCAATGTCAATTGCTGTTGCTGGTATGCTTCCTGGTGGAAGACTTGGTCGCAAAATGTTTGAAAACGTTAAGATCTATGCTGGTGCTGAACACCCACACGTTGCTCAGAATCCACAGCCAGTTGAACTTTAATTTAGGGGTTAGGAAATGGTAAAAAATATTGCAATTGGTACAGGAAGAAGAAAGACTGCTGTAGCTCGCGTATTTGTTCGCGACGGTTCAGGTAAAATTGTTGTAAACGGAAAAGACGTTAAAGAATACTTCAATAATGCAGAACAGGTTCAGGTTGTAAACCAGCCATTGTTGGTTACATCTATGGGAAATAAATATGACATTCTTATCAACGTAGTTGGTGGTGGAATGGACGGACAGGCTGCTGCTTGTTTACATGGTATTTCTCGTGCATTAGTTCAGATTGATCCTGATGCTCGTACTGCTCTTAAAGCTAACGGATACCTTACACGTGATTCACGTATGGTTGAACGTAAGAAGTACGGTCAGAAAGGTGCTCGTAGAAGATTCCAGTTCTCTAAACGTTAGTATTTATACTTTCAGAAAAAAATGCGGTTTATTCAAACCGCATTTTTTTTGCATTTAGGGTTTATTACAAACCCTAAAAACGGCGAAGTCAAGGCTTTAAGCGTACGCGTGCCTTGACTCGACGTATTTTCCCCTTCCCGCCTTGTCTACAAGCCAAAAGATTATTATTTTTAAAATATGATTATTAAGTCCATAGTCGAAACTTCCTACAAGGGAATGTACAAAATTACAGCAGAAATCCCCCAAAACGATTCAGCAACAGCCTTTTATGCAAGAAAAGAATATGCCCCAGAATTCGACTTTGATTTTATGTCCACAGGAGATTCTTTTGATCAAAATCAAACAAATCAACTTTTAGATGCAGGTCTTGCGGCAGCCGTTGAATTAAAAGCCCTGGAATATATTGCAAGGGCCGAACAATCAAGATTTGGACTTAGCCGTAAATTAATGGAAAAAAAATATGATAAAAAATATATAAATATGGCTTTAGATTATCTGGAGTCTGTAGATTTTCTTTCCGATTTAAGATATTCCCGGGCCTGGCTAAACGGACGAAAAATTAATCACTTTGAAGGTAAAAGTAAATTAATGGCAGAACTTCAAAGTCGGGGAATAGCAAAAGAAACTGCCCTTCTTGCCTTAAACGAATTTTTTGAAGAAAACGATGAATATGAAATTTGTAAAAAAGCCTATAAAAAGTTTGTAAGAAAAGGTAAAGAAGAAGAAAAACTAATATCTGCAATGATGCAGGCAGGTTTTACCTATTCAATGATAAAAAGAGCTGCCTGCGACATTGCAGAAGAAGATTAAAGGGCTTCTATATAAATTAATTTAGCCTGGAAATCTCCCGACTCTCTTTTAACAGGAATACCCGCATTTTTAATTGTCAAACCAGACATTTCAATTGAAGGCCAGTCCTCTTGATTTTCGTCAGGGAAAGAAATCCTATATTTTTTATTTTCATCTAAACCATGAATTTTAATAAATCTGGTTTTATAGTTTGGATGATTTAAAACCTGAACAAAAGTTACAAGAGCCTTAGACTTATCTTTTGAAAGAGACATCCAGCAATCATATTCCTTGTTCTGAGAATAACTTGCAATTCTCCAGTAATCACCATTACGAACTAAATCACTGTACTTTTTGTAAAGTTCAACCTGATGAGGAATTAATGAACGCTCCTCCTGATTAAGTTTTGTAATATCCAGTTCATAACCAAAGGTTCCAGAAAGTGCAACATATCCGCGGGTTTTAAAAGGAGTTACTCTACCACAGGCATGATTTGGACAAACAGAAACATGAGCACCCATTGTACTTAATGGATAAATAAGAGCTGTTCCTTCCTGAATTGAAAGTCTTTCAAAAGCATCAGTATCATCAGAACACCAGATTTGTGGGCTGAAATAGAACATACCAGGATCAAATCTTGCTCCTCCACCACTACAATTTTCAAGCAGAAGATTTGGGAATTCACTTACAAGTCTTTCCTGCATTCGGTAAAGGGCAAGTACGTATCTGTGATAAAATTCTCCAATCTGGTCAGCAGGTAAAGAAAGGCTTCCAATATCAGAAAGCTGACGGTTCATATCCCATTTTACATATTCAATATTTGCACTGTGAAGTATTTTAGAAACACAGCCATAAGCATAATCTTCAACTTCTTTACGGGTAATATCAAGAACTAACTGCTGTCGGCTCATTCCAGGAACTCTGCCAGGAATTTGAATAGCCCAATCAGGATGAGCACGGTATAAATCAGAATCAGGAGAAATCATTTCTGGTTCAAACCAAATACCAAATTTCATACCTAATTTATTAACTTCTTGAACAAGATATTTTAAGCCACCCTTCAATTTTTCTTCATTTACAAACCAGTCGCCTAAAGAATTATTGTCTGAATTTCTTTTACCAAACCAACCGTCGTCCATTACAAGCATTTCAATTCCATCTTTTGAAGCTTCTCTTGCAATATCAAGTAATTTTTCTGTATTAAAATCAAAATAAGTGGCTTCCCAGTTGTTAATTAAAATAGGTCTCATCTTATTTTTATATGGACTGCGGATTAAGTGATCACGGTAAAGGTCGTGGAAGGTATGAGACATTCCGTTTAATCCCTTGTCAGAAAAAACAAGAACAGCCTGAGGTGTATCAAAAGTCTGACCTGCCTTTAATTTCCAGCAGAAATTTTCAGGATTAATACCCATTACAAGTCGAACAGAATCAAACTGACTTTTCTGTACATCTGCCACAAAGTTTCCTGAATAAATAAAATTCATTGCGTAAACTTTTCCAGAATTTTCGTCTGTATTGTGGTCTACAAGGGCAATAAATGGATGTTCCTGGTGAGAAGTTTCTCCTCTGTTTGAAACTACCCCCTGTTTTCCCATATGAAGTGGATGACGGTCAATATGACGTTCCCGGGCCCAGGAACCATGTAAAGTTATAACATCAAAATCTTCGGAATCAATATCAAAAGCAGCAGATAAGGCTTTCTTGATATAAATAGGATTTTGGCCCTGGTTTACAATTCTTGTAGAGCGGATAATTGCATCTAAATCTTCAAAAACTGTGTAAATTAAATGAACCTGAGTCTGTAAAACTGTATCCTGGCAAATAATTTCCAAAGTTTCAGCCTTATCTCCAAAAACAGAAGGAAGGCCTGGTAAAGTCTTTGCTCCATCAAAAATCTTATAATCTTTGTACATTAATTCAATGCCGTTATTTCCCTTGTCGCTGGAAACTGCCAGAGCTGATTCTCTAAAATCCCCCATACCATCGGTTGGCATTTCCTGAGGTAAAAAGTCCAGTAAAGAAAGTTTTTCGCGGAAAACCTCTCCCTTGCTCATAAAATATTCAAACTGACGGGTAAGATAACTTACATCATCCTGACCAATTTTTGGTCCGTAGTAAGAATGAGAAATATAACCCTTATCTGCAACTGTAATACAATAAGTTGAAGAAGGTGTATCAAGACGGAAAGTCTTATTTTTTTCGTTAAATTTAATCATATATTTTCCTCATATAGTTTTTAAAATCACATAAGTTTAATTAACTTTATCTGCAAATTCAATAAAAAGATTTACCTAAATTGCTTGACATTTTTTTATATTTTGTCAAAATAAAAACATCAGAAAAGGAGTTTTTTATGATATCTTACACACATCAAATCAATTATTATGAAACTGATAAAATGGGAATAACACATCACTCAAATTACCTTAGATTTATGGAAGAAGCCAGAATTTATTTTTTAGATAAAATCGGCTGGTCCTACGCAAAAATGGAAGAAGTTGGATTATACTCTCCAGTTCTTTCGGTTACCTGTGAATATAAAAAAACCACAACCTTCCCTGATATTTTAAGAATTGACGTAGAAGTTCAAAAATTAAAAGGCCTTAAAATGGAAATTGCCTACAAAATGTATGTTGGCGATAACCTTGTAACTACTGCCAGCAGTTCTCATGCCTTTTTTGACAAAAATCAAACCCCTGTTTTCCTTGAAAAAAAATATCCTGAATTATACAAAGTTCTTCAGGAACATCTAATCAAACAAGAATAAATAAAAAAAGCTGTCTTAAAATTGATTTCTTACAATAGATTTCAATTAAAGACAGCTTTTATTTTAAATATTATTTTTCGCCTGCTACAAGAATTCCAGTAATGTTACAATTTTTTCCTTGGGCTGTTTTTGGAGCACGCTTTGAAACTGCAATATGTACTGTGAATTTCTGAACTTTATCTGTGTCAATTAATTCACGGTAAGCCCATCCATAATAACCTTTTCTATAAGTTACAAGGCACATAAGATTTACTTTAGGAGAAGAAGTTCCATCTTCTTTTGTAACCCAGGCCTGAGCATTACGGAACTGGTCGCTTTCGCAATAAGTAATACCAACAGAAGAACCTTCTACTTCAAAAGTTAATTCAGCATCAGGGTCATTTGTCTGCCAACCTTTATGAGCTTTTCCATGGCTAACCCATTCATTGTGAACAGGACTTGTTGCCTGCCAGCCAGTATTACTTACAGGTTCAATATTATCACTTGTGTAATATTTTGCATTTTCAAAACCGCAGTCAGAAAGGGCTTTTGGAAGTTCTTTTACTGGACTTGGAATTTCTGAATCGGCCGGAAGATTATCCCATACAGCTTTAATTTTATTTTCTATATGAGAAGCAATATTTGCGTGGCCAGTCGAATTTGGATGAATAGTTTCCTCTCCATCATAGAATTTTTCAAAATCAGAAAGTTTAGAAGTTTTTTCAAGGCATTCTTTCCAGCTTACATAAGGAATATGATAATAATCACAGATTGGTTTTTCTACAGCCTGAGCCGATGGATAAGGAGCCTTACGTTCATTTACAAAAAGTGCAAGGATAGCAGTATCGCCCTTTGATAAAACTTTTCGGACAATTGATTCATAAGTTCTGTTACGAACTTTAGCATCCAGCCACTGATCATTCATTGCATATTCAAGAAGCAATAAATCAGGATTTAAAGAAATAACATGATCATCTAAACGGGCAATTGCAAAAGCAGAATCGGTACCAGAAACTCCCTGGTTATAAAAAGTTACTTTTGAACCACTCTTAGAAGCTAAATCTTTAATCCAGGCGCCAGTTAAACCGGCCCAGCCTTCAGAAGCGGCATTTTTGGCATTAAAACCAGTTGTAATTGAACCACCCAAAGCAATAACTGTTACGTCTTCTCCACGTCTGATTTTTGCAAGAAAGTTTTCAAGACGAAGATCACTTTTTTCATTCATAAAATTATCTCCCGCTGCAAATACCGGAAGGCAAATGCAGATTAATGCTAATGTAAAAAAAATCTTTTTCATTACTATTCCTCTTTTACTGACTTACTTTAAAAGATGGTAATTCATCTCTTGTAATTGTATATGGATTATCATAGTAGATTTTTAATGAATCCAATTTTGTATAAGCCTCTGAATAAGATCTTCCATCAGAAGCGGTAGTAAAATCTCCATTCCAGGTACACCACCAGGACCAGAGAGATTTTTCTTCTTCAAGTTTTACAACATTTGGTAAGGCGCCGTTTTCGCTGATTGCATAAAGTTTTGCCTTATCTGTTGCGGCCTGAATCTTAGCAAGATATTCATCTGCTGTACCGTGTTTATATTTCATTGGATAATAATCATAAGAAATAACATCTACATATTCATCTCCAGGGTACCAGTCAGGATCCTGTCCATTCCAAACCCAGATAAGATTATTCAAACCGTGGTGATTTACAAGACGGTCATATAAAAGTTTATAGAGTTCAATATAGTTATCTGCCCCTTTTGAACCCCACCAGAACCATTTTCCAGAAGCTTCGTGAATTGGACGCCAAAGGATTGGAATATTATTTTTTGCCATAATCTTAAGTTGTCTTGCAATTGCATCAATATCACGAATCATTAATTTATATTCTTCGCTTTCGTGATCTTTTAAACCAATTGTAAAATCAAAAGTGGTAGCCTTTGTTCTAAAGCCATCATACCAGTGCATTTCTGGAATATCTTTATCAATAAGACCAGAAGGAGCATTCCAGTGCCAGGCACAGGTAATAATTCCACCTTCGTCCCAGTATTTTTTTGCAACAGTTGTTAAACGACCGCCACTTGCCCCATGTTCAACTCTAGATGGACTAAAATCAATTAAATCAATTCCTAATACGGCAGGATTTTTTCCTGTACTTGCAAGTATAGTTTTAATTTCCTGAGTATTCTGACCATAAATCTGCTGTCCAGAAAGAATACCCTTACCCTGCATCTGGCAAAGATAATCAAAAACTTTTTGAGCTTCAGGACTTGCATTTGGATTTACCAGATTTTTACTTTTTACCTGAGCAAGAATATCATCATCAGCTTCTATAATTTCAATTGAATCAAAAGACCATTTTCCGCGATAACCCGTTACTTTTAAATTGTGCTGACCTTTTTCCAGTTGGGCAGTATTTAAAAGATATACGCTTGTAAAAGAATCGCTGACTGCTAATTTTTGAGTTATCAGATACTTATCATCAATTTCTACTTTTACAGCAGAAGCCTTTTCAGAATCTGAAAGTGAATAAGTAAGTTTAAATGCATAATTAAGATTCTTCCTTGCCTTAAAAGTAAATTTTACAAAAGATGAACCACCTGGCATAAAATCTACATAACCTTTTCCCGAAAAACCAGAAATACTTGAAGCTGTTTTGGCGCTAAAAGCATCCCCTTCTTCAGCCTCTAATTTTTGAGCAAAAAGTGAAAAAGTCGACAGGAATACAAAAAGAATAATAAATAGTTTTTTCATATCTAACCTCTGTTTTAAAGATATATCGGAAAAGACATTTTCGCAAGTAATTTTTTAATTTATTTACTTTAACAATTTGGTTAATTTTAATTTAATTTTTAACTAATTTATTTTCTTGAATTTTAGGGTTTCCATGATAATATATAAATAAATAGATTTTATTAAGAGGTAATTTTATGAAAAAAATTCTAGCACTTTTATCGGGCACAGCAATTTTATTTGCTTTAATTTCTTGTGGTTCTACACCAAAAGCAGAGGAAGAAGTTACAGAAGCACCTGTAATTGAAGAAAGTCCTGCAATTCCAGAAACTGGAGCTGAATTGCTTGTTGATGACATGGAAGAAGGTATGTTCTGGGAAGCAATTGGTTCTTCTTGGAATGATGGAGACGTAAGTGTATCTTGCGAACTTTCTACAGACTGGGGTAGCGATGATTCAACTTCATTAAAATGTAGAGTAAGAACAGATGGCGGTGAATGGGAAAAAGGCGGATTTTTCACTACACCTTATGAAATCGACTGGACAGGAATGACAATGTTAACTCTTGACGCCTACAATCCAAACGAATTTGATATTACAATCTGCCCTGTTTTACAGTGTGGCGAAAACTGGGAAGACTGGAATCAGTTTGAAGGACAGCTAGTTCCAGCAGGTCAGACAGTATCATTAACTTTCCAGATTCCACATTTACAGTATTTGAATTATATCCAGAGAGTAATTATTTATTCTTTTGGTGCTGTTCCTGAAGAATGTGATTTCTATGTTGATAATATTTATGCCCGCAACTAATTAAAAATTAATTCGGTAAAAAATAAGCCCGTAAAAGAAATAAAACTTTTACGGGCTTAATTATTTTAAAGACTGGACTTTACATTTACATAAGTGATTTTATAAAAGCAGTCAATTTTTTTGAGGCCAGATAATGGGTCAAAGGACCAGGATGACCTCTACTACCCTTATCTTCCGGTAATTTTTCAACATCTTCCATAGCGTCAAATTCCAAAGAATAGACAGCCTTATCGCCAGATTCATTTTTATATTCTTCAAGGCCTTTTGCGATGTAAGGAGGAATTGCCTTAAGTTTTATCATACCCCAGGTCCATATAATTTTGGCCTTTGGATTATGAAGGCGGATATTTTTTAAAAAGTCTTTTACAGCAGCTTTTACAATATTTCCATCTTCTTCCAGAGCAAGGCCATTTTTATCTTTATGAAGAGGATATTCTTTACCATTTTCATCTTTCCAGGCAGGTTGATCAAAGGCTCCGTTATCGTTAGTTCCAAGATTAATTACAACATAATCAGAACCACCCTTAAAATCATATTTTTCTTTAATACCAAGTTTTTCCTGGTATTCACCCCACATAACAGAACAGACATTATCATAATGAGGAGGAAGAGCATTTCTTCTGTCTCCATCCCAGCCCCAGGCAATTCCCCATCCACACTGGCTAAGCACAGAAAAATCAGCATTCAAAGCCTGTGCAGTTTTTACAGCGTAAGAATCCGAAGCCCTGAACCATTGTGTAATCCATTCCCATTCCTCAGGACCACCGGCCAGACCTTCTCCACTGGTAATACTATCTCCAATAAATTCAATTGAAAGGGCTTTTTTCTTAAGAGGACAGAAAATTCCCTGGTCATCTAAGCCAATTTCTTCAAGAAAAAGAGAATGTAAAGCTTCTCCGCTCATTGGCTGGGTATCTTTTAAGATAGAAATAGTATTTTCTTTTTGAGGATTTAAATTTCTTGCAAGACAATACCATTGGGCAGGGCCTTTAGTAATCATAAAACGGGAAATCTGAGCCCCATTTACAAAAACCGCAAGCCAGGGTTCAGAAGTTTGATAATTTGCTGAAAACTTAGCCCAAACTTCACTGGCTTTTATGCAAAGTTCAATTCCAGAGCCCCCCCAGAAAATAGCCATTTCTTTTTCTGACTGACCTGCAGAAGCAATATTACGACCAATAATTTTTTTATCTTTGATTTGATTCAGTTTATATTCTTTCATTCTTTTAGATTGATACAGAAAAAAAATATAATCAAGCAAAAAAGAATAATTAAAAAGAAAAATCCAGGAATTTAATAATTTTAAGTAAATTTACTTAATTTTTATGATTTTTTAAGTAAATTTATCTTGACAATTAGACTAAGTCAAAGTAATCTAAGAGTATAAGAATTAAAAAGGTCTTGTGACCTTAAATTTAAGCTTTAGGAGACTTTAAAATGTCAAAAATCATCAGTGGTGGCAATTTACCAAACATTCCATGGCAGGACAAGCCAAAAGATTACTGGCTTCCAATCTGGCGCTATACAGAAAATCCAGTAATTGGACGTAACCCATTCCCAGGTATGGGCCGTATTTACAACTCAGCAGTTATTCCATGGCAGGGAAAATTCAAGGGAGTTTTCCGTTCAGAAGATACATCAGCTCGTCCATTCCTTTATATTGGTGATTCAGATGATGGTATCCACTGGGATTTCCAGAAAGAAAAGATTCATATGCATGATCCAGATGGAACTCCACATGATCCATTCTATGCTTATGACCCACGCTGTGTAAAAATTGACGATACTTACTATATTCTTTGGTGTGGAGATTTTGATGGTGCTTCAATTGGTGTTGCAACAACAAAAGATTTCAAAGATTTTACCCGTCTTGAAAATCCATTCCTTCCATTCAACAGAAACGCTGTACTTTTCCCTAAAAAAATCGACGGAAAATTTGTAATGCTTTCTCGTCCTTCAGATTCAGGACATACTCCATTTGGTGATATTCTTCTTTCACAGTCACCAGATATGAAATACTGGGGAGAACACAGACTTGTTATGCAGAAAGGCGGACAGGGCTGGTGGCAGGGAGTTAAAATTGGATGTGGTCCAGCTCCTATTGAAATTGAATATACAAACAAAGAAGGAAAAGATGAAAAAGGCTGGTTGATGTTCTATCACGGAGTTTCAACAACTTGTAATGGATTTGTTTATTCTTTCTCTGCAGCAATTCTTGATCACGACAAACCTTCTATTGTTAAATACCGCTGTGGTGATTATATGCTTACACCAGAAATGCCATACGAAACAACAGGTTTTGTTGATAACGTATGTTTCCCAGTTGCAGCTCTTACTGACGAAAAAGATGGAAAGATTGCAATTTACTATGGTTGTGCAGATACAGTAGTAGGACTTTGTTTTACAACTGTTGAAGATTGTGTAAAATTCACACTTGAACACGACGAAAAAGGTTACTGGGATGGAGATATTGGTCGTTTCTAATTTTTAGAAAAGACAAGAAATCTTAAATTTCAGTCAAATCCCCCGATTTTATTTAGAATTTCGGGGGATTTTTTTTATTTACCTTCCTTAAAATCAAATACCGCAGGTTGTTTCAACAACCGAGGATATTTGATTAACAATATAAGAGTTTCGCAAGAAACTCTAAGTTAAATTGAATGGCGATATTTTAGCCATTCAATTTAAACCTTCC
>JAIKYZ010000059.1 GCA_024682655.1 Treponema sp. | reverse complement strand
TAAGAACTAAACTTGCGGGTTTTAGTTTTGACATAAACTAACAAAATGAGTTAGTCAATTATTTCCTTCCCTGATCTGTCAAAAAACTTTGTATTTTGTCGCTCTCTTGTGCGACGGTGAAAATTAATATACTCTCCTGATGAAAAAGTGTCAATAGCAGAAATCGTTATTTTTCATTTTTTTTATATTTTTTTTAATTAGTCCAAATTTCGAGTTTAATTGAGTATTTACAAAAAAAAAAGCGTAAATCTTTTAAATTTTAATCACCACAAAAAAAATAAAAAAGAGTTACGCTTATGTATGAACAAATTTGAAACTTAACCTGCATGTTTTTCAAGAGCCTTAAAGAAAATTTGATGTATGAATTTCTTATTTCAAAGTTCAATGGAAAGCGTGGCCCTAAAAGACAATTGAGCCTTGAACAGATTGTCGCTCTGAACATCTACAGATTTCATTTCAAAACGGAAAATCTGAAAAATTATCATAAAATGATAAAAGAACTGATGAGTGACAAAGTTCCAAATCTCCCGAATTATGAAAATTTCATGAAGGCAACAAATAAATCGACTGTATACATCCTTGCGTTTATGAACTTCCTGATGGCTATGAACAGGGCGATTTTGAAAACAAATGAAAGAAGATGGATTTAAATTTGAAGCTGCTCCAAATGTTCCGGCACTTTTTCTATAGCATTGTAGTTTAAATAATTAACCGCAATCTGGACTTTTATCAAAACTTTTTCAGATTACGATTAATTTAGAAAACTCGAATTTCAGGTTAAATAACAAAAGATTGTTATATACAAATAAAATTGATTTTACAATAAAATCGAATTATAATTCCTACATGAAAAAATATCTTCTTTTAATTTGGGGTTTGTTTTTTGTAGTCCAGGGGTTTGCTCAAAAAGCAGATTGGTATTTGGATAAGCAGTCGGTTTATCCTCATAAATACTGGATAACTGCAGAAGGTTGGGGTGAAAATGAAGAAAAGGCTAAAGAAAACGCTTTAGAAAATATTTCTCTTTATTTTCAGACTTCTACAAATGTGGTAATAAAGGCTATTGAAAATTACAATGAAGCTTCTGTTGCGAATAATAAACTGGTTACAGGTAATAAGTCATTAAAAAAATCTACCACAATTACATCTACAGCAGATTTTTTTGGAGTTCAGTTTACAACTCCTATTTACGATGATAGAACAATTATTCTTGCTTATATCAATCGAGATGATATTTTTAAGGTTTATGATCAGAGAATTCGTAATAATGTTGAGGTATTAAAAGCTCTTATTACTATTGCAGAAGATTTTGATAATCCGGTTTATGGAATTCGTGCTGCAGAGATTGCTAAACCAATTATTGATTTAACCGCAGAAGAAGCTCGAATGGCACGTCTTATAAAAAATGTTTCTGATGATTATTTTGCTGATGTTGATGACTTGGTAAAAAGAGTAAATGTAGCTTTGGAATTTTGTAAAACCCATCTTGTCTTTAAAATTTCTGTAAAAAATGATTACGAAAATATGTTAAAACAGGCTCTTGGTGATATTTTGGAAGATGCTGGTTATGAGGTTAGTGATGAAAATGGCTACCTTACAATTGATGCAAAAGTAACTTCGGATGTTGAAAAAAATGATGCTGGAATCTTTATCTATGCCGGTTTTGCTGTAACTTTGAAAACTCATGACGGAAAAGATTTCTTCTCTTATTCACGAAACATGCCTAAAAAAGGTCATAAATCAGAAAGTATGGCTTACAAGCGTGCTTTCCAGGGTATTCAGACTGAACTTGAATCTTCCTTTATGGAAGAATTTAATGCGAAATTAAAATAAGTTTATATACAAGGAAAAAATGATGAAAAAATTATTTTTAGTTTTATCAAGTTTGTTGTTTTTATCAACAGGACTTTTTGCTCAGGTTGCAACAGATTTAAATGTGGCACTTTCTGGTTCTGCAAGAGAAATTAGTAATGCGTTGCCTGTAAAAGCAAATGTTGCAGTTGTACAATTCTTCTCTGACACAGAGGAACTTTCAAATTATATTGCAAGTCAGATGATTAAAGGCATTTCCAATGCTGGACTTCAGAAAGTTTTAGAACGAGATCCTAAAAAAATGGCTCTTGTAGATGCTGAACAGGATTATCAGTATTCGGGTGCTGTTAGCGATTCTTCTATGGTAGAAATTGGATATAAACTTGGTGCTCAGTATTTGGTTTATGGTACTTTTGATCAGCTTGGTGGAATGTATCAGCTTTCTATTCAGGCAACAAATGTTGAAACTGCTGAAATTCTTTATTATCAGTCTTACACAATTCAATCTTCTTCTACTATAACAAAATTACTTGGCGATAAAATGGAATTGGTAAGTCTTTCAGACTTCCTTGAAGCTATTGCTCGTTGTGATAGAAAAATGAGTGCTTTGGAAGCAAATAAAAACAGTGCTGTTGATAATGGTAGCGGTGCTATTATGACAAAATATGCTGCTGAAATTCAGGCTGTTTATCAGATTGAAAAAGAGCCTTGGGAAAGTACTGCAGAATATGATGATAAAATAAAGGCAAAAGTAAATGCTATTGTTAAAAAACGTGATGGTGAAGTTTCTGCTGTAAAATCGGCTGCAACTCCAAAATATGATCAGCAGATTAAAGCAGTTGAAGCTCAGAAACAGCAGATTTTGACAGACTTGAAAAATACAACTTTTGTTTTGAAAGGAGCTTCGATTCAGACTTTTATGGGTGATTTTGATGCTGAAGCAAAGCCAAAAAACTGGCCTTTAAGTGTTAAATCTTTGGATAAAAATGTTTCTTATATTTACAATGGAAAATATGTTGCAAATGATGCTGATGTTAAAACTGAATATAAAACTGTAGAAGATGCACGTAAAAAGAAAGATTTGGCTGGCGAAATCAGATACAAGGTAATTCAGGATTTTGTTAATCCTTCTAGTTTTGATGTTTACATTGATAGTGTTCGTTTAAGTATTGCTTCTACTGGTGCTGTTCTTGTAAATGAAAATATTAAAAAAGTTAGCGGAAGTATTGATGCTGCAAAAATTATTGATGGAGGAAATACTAAAAAAGCTCCAGAAAAAGCAAATGTAGTTGCACCAAAAACTACAACTACTGCAAAACCTGCCGCAACAACAAGTACAACTCCAGCAAAAACTACAACTACTGCTCCTGCTAAAAAACTTCCACATCCAAGAACTTATGTTGTTGACCCTATTGATTATACTTACTCTTGGTATTTGAGTTATAACAAGTTTGGTAAAAACTTTCAGTCAAATATTACTTATGAATTAGGATTTGTAAAAGATAATAAACCTCAGGCTGGCGATACAATTAAAGTTCGAGGAAAATTTGTTTCTGATATTGATATTCCAGTCTTGAAGTTTGGATTTGTTAATACAAATAATGGTAATTGGTCTGATATTACAGATTGGAGTGAAATTAAAAATGTAAAAGCAGGAAAACCTGTAGTTATTACAAAAGATTTGAAGATGAAAGCTAATGTAGAAAATGGCTTAACTTTAGTTTTTAATTATGGTGCTAACATTCAAAATGCATCAGATGGTAAATCTGCAACTTTAAAATTTGAAAGAGTTGAAAAATCTGGTGATGTTACTGATATTGAAGGTAGCATAATCATTGAAGTTCAGAAAGTTGCAGGGCTTGTTAAAGTTGATAATAACTATTTATGGACAGACAAAGGCATTGATAAATCAAAAGTTGTAAATTATCAGGCAATTATTGATGTAACATCGCAATTTAAAGGTAAACTTCCTAAAAAGGGTGATAAGGTTTGTATTAAATGGAAGGGTCAATCTGATTTAGATATTAAAAATCTTCGTTGCCGTTTAGTTGATACTACTGAGGCTGCAAACTGGTGGAAAGAGCTTACTGATAATGGTAATGGTGAAATAGTAATATCAAGTATTAAGGCTGGACAGACTTTTGAAATTAGTCCTAAAGTTTTTGAATTAACACAGAATCCAGCAGGTGGAGTTTATTTGTGCGTTAATATTTATTTGGAAGATGTTTCAGGACCTGTAACTATTAAAGCTGTAAAATAAAAACTATTCGCCAACTGTAATATCGCCTTGAAAGGTTTGCAGTTGGATTAAAGGGTCGCCCTGATTGTGTGAATAATTTACCCAATCAAGAGCGGCTTTTTTTGTTTTTGCATAATTAAAGGACTGACCCCTTTACAATTTAGGAATCAGTCCTTAAAATCAGCCTAGTTAAAGTGTCCAATAATTGGGGTGCACTTCACCAGAAAGTTTTACTTTTGAAGTAGGCAAACTCCTGACACGACAGCCTTTTGTAAAATTTAATTACTTATTTATGGTTTCTTTTATTCTTCAAGTTTTGATAACTCTAAAAAATCTGTAAAAAAATAAAATTTGCCTTCCCCCTCAGGACTGTAGGATATGCTGATACTAATGCAAAAACAGCTGAGCCTAAAATTATGGATTTTACTGACTACTTTAAAGATGATATTAAAGATTTTGGAGTTGATTATTTTCTAAATGAATATTTTTACAAATCAATAAATCTGGATTTAAGGGAAGATG
>JAIKYZ010000083.1 GCA_024682655.1 Treponema sp. | reverse complement strand
TGAGCCGGTCCCAGAAAATATTCCCTTTATCATTACAATCTGGTAGCTGCTTTTTTGTGAAAGTCTACGGGTACAGTTATTTTCAAGTCCCCAGCAAATTGTAGCCCCAAGAACCAGAAGGGAACCCAGAGAAAAATCCAGACCTTCCTGTCCTTCAAAAGACAAAACAATAGAAGAAATGGTGATAAAGATGATGGCAAGCCAAAGTCGCCAACTTACTTTTTCCTTAAATATTAAAAGGGCAATCAAAGTTGTTGCAACAATTTCAAAATTTCCAAGCAGGGAGGCGTTGGCCGAACTTCCAATTTTTACTCCCAGCATCAAAAGAATTGGAGCCAGTATATCCAGCAAAATCATTCCTATTACATAAGGAAAATCACTTTTACATAAGCGGTCAGCTGAACTTTCTTTTTTAAACTTAAATAGATAGATTAATCCGACCCCAAGTCCTGCTCCAAGGTAAAGAAGCCCTGCCATACAAACAGGAGGAACTTCTTTTAACAAGAGTTTTGAACAGGGAACATTAAGGGCATAAAATACAGCTGCCGCAATGGCATAAAAAATTGCAATAAGATTATGATTTTTTAAATATGACATAAATTACCTTAAATATACTTTTGTTAGGCTTGTCTAACTTATATGCTAAATAATAATTTATTCACCTAAAAGAATAAAGTCCCTTATTGCCTTTTCAATTCTTTGGCTTTCAAAGTCATGGACATAATGGGACAATCTAATTCTAGAAATTTTGCAGCCGGGCAATTTTCCGAAAATGAATAGGCAAGACTTCTCCAGGTCTCTTTGCTCGAACCTGTACCACCTGAACCATCGGAAAGAATAAACAAAATAGGAATATTAAAGTATGGTCTCCAGCTCCCTCTGTATAAAGGCACATTTTATGACCATCTATTTCAATATATTGTCCAATAGGATTTTCATAAATCTTAGCCTCTTTCTTCATCATCACCTTATTATAAATTGAAAGGATTAGAAGAAAGAGAATTACTATTAATAGAAAATATAGAAGAATTCGACCAATAATATGAGAAAAGTTTTTCTTATAGCTATTTTTCAAACGTATATCTCCAGGTTTTGAAAACTATTATTAACAGGTAATGCTGACTCAATTCCAAAGTTTCCACCTACAATCAGTGTGTTCCATAAAGTATGATTTTTTCTACCTTTACCCCTAGAACAATCTGCAAAGGAAAGCAATAAGTACAGAAACTGGTATATACACTAGAAAATGTATCAGATGAGTTTTCCAGTTAAAACCAAAAAGATGAGGACCAATAACCTCTTTTACCTGAGGATAAAAATGAGGGAAAAAGTTTGAATGACTTAAAAGAACCCAGTCAAATAAGCCAATATCAAAAATTTCCATCCCATAAAGCATGATAATAAATCTTAGGAAAATTTTGATAAAGGACAGATCATTTTTAATAGCATCAAAAATTCCAAGCACAAAAGCTCCGGCAAAAATAAGAAAGGAAATTACAGCTAAAATCCAGCCAATTACATGGGCACCTGGAAATCTTTCCTGCTTTTCTGGAATTAAATCTAGAATTTCCTTTGGAGCAGAGCCAAAAAATTTTTTATTTTGAATAAAACCTACTCCAGCATAAAGAATCAAAAAATATGCCAACATCAGCAGTAAAGTAGAAATTAAGGTTACTAACATTTTTAGCCTCCCAGCTAATACAAACAATTATACTCTTTTAATATAGTTTGTGTAAGCTAAAACTAACAAATGGGAGAATCTATCGAACTTCTTCTGCAGACCCCTTCAATTCAATTTTACGTTTATACATAAGGGCATCGGCCCGTTCAAAAACATCTGCAAAAGCTTTATCTTTTTCTGGAATAAATTCTGAAAGGCCAACAGAAACAACAATACCGCCTTCATCTCGATTTTTTTCAACAGTATGATTTAATTCTTCCATTAAGCTGGCCCGATTTTCATAATCTTCGCCCTTAAGGATAACAGCAAATTCATCTCCGCCAATACGGTATACAGGACTATGCTTGAAGATTTTACAGACAATCATGCAGGCTCCCTGAATATGTTTATCTCCAGCCTTATGGCCCAGACCATCGTTTATTTGTTTAAGTCCGTTTACATCACAAACTGCAATAGCAAAGGGATAAGATTCTTTACCAATATCAAAATTAATGTGTTCTTCGGCCTCATTATAGGCATGCTTACTTTTAACCCCGGTAAGAGGATCCCGGTTAGCAATTTCGGTCAGTCTTTCATACTGCTCTCTACGTTTTATACTGTCATCGATATTACTTAAACCTATTACAATATGATGATTATCTTCTGCAGACATACGACTTGCCTTTATCCTCATATAAGTTGGTTTTCCATCAAGAATAATTCTAAAATTTAAGAGGAAAAGACGGTCCACAGCAAGAACATTCATCAGATTTTCTTTATTTACAGCGGTCAAATAGGTGTCTTTATCATCAGTGTAAATCAAATTACAGAAGGTGTTTTTACAAAAATCAAAAAAGTTTTCCCCACCCATAGGAAGTTTTAGCTTTTTGAATTCATCACTGGATTTATATTCTATGAATTCATCGGTTTCTGTATTAACATAATAAATGCAGTCATAATCATAAGCCAAGGCTTCAGCAATACCCGCATAAGTTAGGGTGTTTTTCATAGTATGTTCATACATAGCAATTCTACGCATATGAGCATCAGTATTACTAAGAGCAATTAAAATATGATTTGGATCTTCAGGCTTTATTCTAGTTGCTTTTAACCTGACATAAGTAGCTTTACCTTTTAGATTCATCCGATAATTCAAAGAAAAAGAAGTATCATTGCACAAAACTTTTAAGATATTTTCCTTTTTAAAAGCAGTTTGAAAGGTATCAATATCTTCAGAGTAGGTGTTTTCTTCAAAATCATGAATTATATTTTTAAAATCTTCTCCAAGTCTACAAATATCCAGAGCATGATCTTCTTCATGAGGAATAAATTCCACAAATTTATCATTATTTGTATTAACGCAAAAAATTCTAAAAAAATCTCTGGCTAAAGATCTTGTAATATCTTCATATTTAAGACTATGGATGTATTGAACCTCTGTTTCCATACCCAATATTTTATTCCAATATTTTCTAAAAACAAGGTAAAAGAAAAATCTAAAAATAAATTATCAGGAAAAAAATTTTTATTCTAAAACAAGTTCATAAATCGACAAAGGCTGCATTTTTACAGTCAAAGTATCTTTATTTACAGAAATACTCTTTTCCTGAGGATAAATATTTGCAGAAGACTTGTCCAAAACATAACAACTTGCCTTTTTGTAATTACCATTTTCCAGCTTAATAGTGACCTTTGTTTCATCATGAATTTCTTTGTTACAAAGAATAATTCTAAGCTTATTATCATCATTACTTGTGGCAGCATAAGAAGAAAGAACATAATCATCCTCTGATTTTGCAGAAAGTAAATTCTGGCCAAAACTACTACCCTTTCCATCATAGTTTGTAAAAAGATTGATAGCAGCAAGTTGATATTGATTTTTATCAAAACTCCAAATTGAAGCAAAATACACTTCATATTCTGCAAGAATTCCTAAAAAATCAGTCTGCGCAATTGCACCAGAAATATCTTCTCCTCCACCAAAATCATATTCTGTAAAGGCGATTTTTGTTCCCGGATAGAATTTTTCAATTGAGGCAGTAAGTTTAGGCAAAAGTGGAAAATGTCTGGCACCTATATCTACAATCCAACTGTTTTCTTTATATTCTGGATCGTAAAGAGATCTTACGGCATTAATTCTAGCCTTTATACAGCCGTCATTATCGTAATGATCACACTTACGTTTTCCACATTCCCCTTTGGCTTCGGTATAATAATGTAAATCAAGAACATCCAGCAGACGAATATTTTTTTCTTGGCTGGCCTTGTTCATTTCATCAAGATAATAATCTATAAACCAGTCATGACGATAAGCATTTTTAGCTTTTATAAGATTCCAATCCCAACCCAAAGAATCATAAGCAGAATAACCAAAAAGGGCCGGACCAAAAACATCAGCCTTTGGATCAAATTCCTTTACAGTTGCCGCTAAATCTATTGATTTTTTAATCAATTCCTCTGCACTAATTCTTTCTTTTTGAATTAATGAATGAGTATGTTCCCAAAGAGCAGGTTCATTATCCAGGGCATAACCTTTAAAACCGCCATTTTGAGAATTTCCTACGATATTTTCAAGGTAGTTAAGATATTCATCGGTATAAACAAAGTGATCTCTTTTATCTGGTTTAAGTAGAAATTCACCCTCTTTATGATTAATAATCTTACACCAGTCTTCCCCGTCCAAAGAATTATCAGCTGTCATTTTACCATCTTTATTGGCAACATAACCGGCCATTTGCAGAGTAAGTAGAGTATATGGAACATTAAATTGTCTGGCATCTTCAATTACATTCAAAGCAGGACCCGCAGGAGTTCTTTTAAATTGTGAACGGATTCTATTAATAAGATAATTATCAGAATTATTATACCAGTCTGAACCTGCGTTAGATTTATTACTTTCCCAGTTATAGGCAGTCATACGATTTCCACCCAAACGAATAGAACCTGCCTGAAGTTTTTTTAAATCCACACCATCATTTACACCAAAAATATAAGGTGATATAGACTTTGTTGGGGCAGATAAATCAATTGTTACATTGATTTTTTTAGGTTTTGCAAAAAGATTTGAAAAACAACACATTACTAATAAACCAATAAATAAACTACTTTTTTTCATTTTTATACCTCCTTTTTATATTAAATTCTCCTGACTATTTTTTCAATAAAAAAAAGGAGAATACTCCCCCTTCTTTTCAACTCAGTCAAATTTTAAATAAAATTAGTCCAAAGGTGATCTTCCTTTTTAGGAAGGCCATATTCCTTTTTACCAAGTGTAATAGATTTTATTAAGAAACTCATATTACGGGCCAGCACTCGAAGAGTCTGCATTCCTTCATCATCCTGGAGGGCCTCTCCTTCTGCTCCCCCGTGAATGTTGTTCCAATACTGACTTGAAGCTATCGGCATTCCGCTAATTGTAAAATATTTATTCAGCACATCAAAAGAAGCTGTAGTTCCACCACGACGGGCACAAACAAAACCTGCCCCAACCTTCATAGTTTTATCAAAATGACTGCTATAAAATAATCTCTGGAGAAAGGCCTGAACCGTAGCGTTAGGAGCCGAATAATAAACAGGACTTCCAACCACCATTCCATCTGCCTGCTCAAATTTTTTGGCGAAGTCGTTTACTTCATCATCAAAAACACAGCGGCCTAACTGACCACAACGCCCACAAGCTATACAACCTCTAATATCCTTGTTACCAATCTTAATGATTTCGGTCTCAATTCCTTCTTCCTGAAAAATCTTTTCCATTTCCTGTAAGCCCAGCAGCGTATTGCTCTTTGGCCGTGGACTGCCATTCACCAAAAGTACCTTCATATTTGCCTCTTATAAATCAATATATATAGAAGATAAAGCCTGTTTTATAATAAAGCAATAAAGAAAATTTACTATTATATAAGGAAAATTGCAAAGGGCTCTGATTCGATTTATACTAAAACTATGAGACTTATCTTGGTAAGACACGGGGACCCAAACTATGAATTGGATTGCCATATAAAATGGTACTTAAAATTGAATTAGAATGAATTAGTCGGAGAGCCAAAATGTTTTTGTTATTACTAAACCGCATTTTTTCAAACAATCTTTCAATCTGGATTTTTTCTTTGCTTTTGATTGCTCTGGTGATTTTTTTACACTCCTTTTATAAGAGGTGCATAAAGAAAGGAAAAAGTCTTAAACTCTGGCGCATTCTCTCTTTTATCCCGCTTGGGCTGGCGCTTTTTCATCTTGCTTTTTTCAGCATCAAGGGGAATGCCTGGTCTACCCGCTATTATTTTCTCTGGCTTTATATTGGATTTGCTGCGGCTCTGCTTCCTGCCCTTACATCTCTCTGGCCCCGCGTGAATAAAATCCTTCATCCCCTTGTTATGACCTTTTGTATTTTCTGTGGACTTTACACAATCTACAATCAGTTTGTCTGGGATTCTGCAATGCGAAATCACAGCAGGCAGGGCTATGTAAAATCCTTTATTTCCACAACAAAAGATATGGAAAAATATTATTCGCTCAAGGACTGGAAAAATATTGATATTGCAGCTTTACGGGAAAAGCTTTTGCCTCTAGTCCAAAAGGCTGAAGAGACAGAGGATGAAAGACTTTTTCTTGCCGCAATGCTTGCCTATTCCTACTATTTTTATGA
>JAIKYZ010000140.1 GCA_024682655.1 Treponema sp. | reverse complement strand
TGAACCTCGATGACACTCATCAACAATAATCAAATCAAAAAAGTCAGGGCTGAACTCTTTGTAGGCATCTGTTTCTTCATCGTAATTTGTAAGTCCCTGATAAAGGGCCAGATATATTTCGTAGGATTTGTCTATTTTCTTATGTTTAATGATATGGCATTTGTCCTTAAAATGCTTGAAGTCACCTTTCTTTGTCTGGGTAATTAAATTGTTTCTGTCTGCAAGGTAAAGGATTCGTTTTTTACAGCCAGATTTCCAAAGGCGGTAGATAATCTGGAAGGCTGTATAAGTTTTTCCGGTTCCAGTTGCCATAACAAGAAGGATTCTGTTTTGTCCTCTGGCAATTGCTTCTACTGTTCGGTTAATTGCAATTCGCTGGTAATAGCGTGGAGCACGGCCACTTGCATCAAAGAAATATGAGCTAAGGGAGGTCTCTTCTGATTCTTTCGAATCAAGACTGTTGTATTTTTTATAGCTGGACCAAAGCTCATCTGGAGTTGGAAAATGTTCAAGGTCAGAATTTTCGGAAACTATAGCTTTTCCATCTGGTCCTTGAGGTCCGCAGTTTTTACGGTACTGAATTACAAATCCATCACCATTACTAGAAATTGCCACCGGGATATCCAGAGTTCCCGCATATTCCAAAGCCTGCTGCATTCCAGCCCCTACAGTGTGATTATTATCTTTTGCTTCTACAACAGCCACTGGAATATTTGATTTATAGTAGATGATTATGTCGGCTCTTTTCTTTTCTCCGCGTTTAGTCTTTTTCCCTTTTACAAAAATGCGACCGGCAGTAAAAGTAACTTCTTCGCGAATCTGAGTCTGCTTATTCCAGCCAGCTTTCTCAATTGCAGGAAGAATGTATTTTGTGATAATGTCGCGTTCAGATAAAACTTTCTTCGATTCCATAACTTTTCTTTTTATAATTATACCACGAAATTAATGTGTTTTATAGTTTACAAACCAAGTAAAGAAGAGATTGTATTCCTAACTATTTTAATACTTTCTAAATCATTTAATTTATCTAAATCAAAAATCTTATTTATAGAATGATTATCACTTAAATACATATAAATAGCATCTGTATCAATTATTAAAACTTTATTTTAATCCATTTTGGAGCTGTCCATTCTACGTATGCATTCTCTTCAAATAATTCATCTAATGCCGTAATAAAACCAGTATTTTCATATAGATTTATTATTTCTTCAAATGATTTTGATATTGAAATATTTGCTATGTACGATTGTATATTTTTATTCATTTTGCTCCTTTTCTGTTTAATTTAGTTTGTATTCTTTTAGTTGAAGTCCATTTTCTACCATTAACAAAAATCAAAGGATATTGCTATTTACTAGAATTATACATTGACCTCTGTCTCAAAGAATGACACATGTAATTATTCGGAGCAGATTTCCCCCACACAAATACCCCCATATCACTCCTGTGCTGGAAAATATTTGTTATATTTCACATTATACCATATTTTCCATGGCGTTTTTCACCGACTTAATCTTTTTTCACTTCCCAGTGGCCATTTTTGTCTGCACCAACCCGTTTGATGATTCCTAGTTTCTGGAGTTTTTTCATATTGCGGTTGACTGTTTCTCTGGCAAGAGATAATTCTTTTGCAATTTTACTTTGAGAAATAAATTTGTTTTCTTCTATTTTAAAAATTATTTTTTGTTGAGTGTAATATTTATGACAGAAATGATTTAGAAAAAATAATTATTCCAAATACGAAAGTCTTGATTTTGGCTAATGATGAAGAAGGGCTGGATCTACAAACTGCCTATAAACGAGATTCAAAAATTCTTGCACTCTTATTACAATTGCGTTATTTATCAGAGGTTAGAGGTTATAATCTTGATGTAACTAGTGAAATGCTTTTAGTTGAAAATCAGGAATTAGCTCACTTTGATGGAGTTAACGACTTTGTAGTAAGCAGCATATCACCAGTCTTATAAGAACCCAGATAAGTCAGGACAAAAAAACTCTAATAAGCCTTATCGTGCACTCCGGAAATTGCGCGGCCGCTGGGTTCATCCATGTTTTTCCAGGCGGCGTCCCATTCAAGGGCTTTGGCGGTGGAGCAGGCGACTCCGGCTTCGTGGGGAACGCATTTGGCGGCGCTGTCGCTTGGGAAGAGTTTGCTGTAGATTTCGCGGTAGTAATATTCTTCTTTGGTTTTTGGTGGATTTACTGGGAAGCGGTTTTCTCTTCGGGCAAATTCCTGGTCGCTTACTTTTTCTTCGGTGATTTTTTTGAGGGTGTCGATCCAGTTATATCCTACGCCATCGCTGAATTGTTCCTTTTGTCTCCAGCAGATGCTTTCTGGCAGCATGTCTTCAAAGGCCTTCCTCAATATCCATTTTTCCATTCTTTGTTTTCCGTCTTCCAGGCGGATATTCATCTTGTCGCTTGGATTTAAGTTCATTGCTATATCTATAAATTCTTTATCCAAAAATGGAACTCTTCCTTCTACTCCCCAGGCCATTAAGGATTTATTTGCTCTAAGGCAGTCGTACAAATGAAGTTTACTCATTTTTCTTACTAATTCTTCGTGGAATTCCTGGGCGTTTGGCGCTTTGTGGAAATATAAATATCCTCCGAACAATTCATCGCTTCCTTCTCCAGAAAGTACCATTTTTATTCCCATTGATTTTATTACTCTGGCAAGCAAATACATTGGGGTTGATGCTCTAACGGTTGTAATATCATAAGTTTCTATGTGATATATTACATCGGGCAGGGCATCTAAGGCTTCTTGAATTGTAAAATGTACTTCGTGATGAACTGTTCCAATATAATCTGCGGCCTTTTGTGCGGCTATTAAATCCGGGCTTCCTTCCAATCCCACTGCAAAAGAATGTAATTGTGGCCACCAGGCATTTTCTTTTGAATCGCTTTCAACTCTTTTTTTACTGTACTTTTGGGTAATTGCTGCAATTATCGACGAATCTAAGCCGCCCGAAAGTAATACTCCGTAAGGTACATCACTCATCAGCTGGGCTTTTACTGCATTTTCCAATCCGTTTCTTACTTTTTCTATTACTGATGGATTTATTACATTTCCCCTTTCGTCGCAGGCTTTGGCAGAAGCTTTTACTCCTTCAAAACTTTCCCATTTCCTGTGATACCACTTTACTGGTTTTGATGCTAACTGCTGGGCCTTTTTTCCTGTCTTTGAATATAAATATGAGCCGTTTGGGAATTCTTCTATTGTTACACATTCCCCTTCCAGGGCTTTTAATTCGCTGGCTACATAATAACGTCCGCATTTGTCCCAGCCCTGATAAAGTGGAATTACACCAATTTCGTCGCGGGCTATTAAATAGGCATCATTTTGATTGTCGTAAAGGGCAAAGGCAAAAATTCCAGAAAGTTTTTCTATCATTTCAGAAAAATCTCCGCCACGAGCTATACATTCTTTGTACAGTGGGATAATTACTTCGCAATCGCTGCCGGTTTGAAACTTATATGTATTTTTAAATTCTTCTCTTAGCGCTTTGTGATTATAGATTTCTCCGTTTGCTGCAAGAATTATTTTTCCATCGTCACTTACAAGAGGCTGTTTTCCTGAAAGTGGATCTACAATTGCAAGTCTTTCGTGGCTTAAAATAGCATTATTGCCTGTGTAAACTCCTGTCCAATCTGGACCTCTATGACGAATTTTTTTACTCATTTCCAGAACTTGATTTCTGAGAGTTTCCTTTAAAACTTCATCAATTGGCTGCGAATTGTTTCTTAAATCGAATGCTCCTACAAATCCACACATATAAACCTCCGTAAATTAATTTAAAGCAAAAAAAAGAGGCCGTAGACAATAACTCTACAATTAGAATTATTATCTACGACCTCTTTGTCGCAATTAAGAAAAATATTAATAAAATACTTTTGGGCTGTCAATATCCTTCTTTTTGGGACTGCAAATTCTGATGCCTTATTGATGCCTAATATTGAAGATTGTGATTTTTATTCCAAATCCCAAATAAATAAATTTCAGAAAAAATAATAATTGCTTGACAAAAAAATGCGGAAAGTATATAAAACAAATTGTTGGCAATGAGGTCACAGGTATTTAAACTACTTGTGGCCTTTTTTTATGCACCAGCGATGGTAGCCCCAAAGTTCCGGAGCGCAAGCGTAGGAATGAGCGGTTAGCGAAGGGCGGACGTAGCGGCTGGGCGTGTAACGCACAGGGTGCCAGCATTAAAAATATAAATAGTAATTTATTCGGCAAAGGCGTCGTGATTTTGACTGTGAAAATGGTCTTAATTTACGGCGCTTTTTGTTTTAACTTTAACGGAGGTCAAAATGGACGAGGTTACTTCTATTTTTGGAGAGAATGTTTTTAACGAAAGTGTAATGAAAACTCGCTTACCAAAAGAAACATTTAAACAACTTATGAAAACCGTGGAAGGCGGTGAAAAATTGGATCCTGCTGTGGCAAATATAGTTGCAAACGCTATGAAGGATTGGGCTTTGGAAAAGGGTGCAACTCACTTTACTCATTGGTTCCAGCCACTTACAGGAATTACTGCCGAAAAACACGATTCTTTTATTAGCCCAATTGCTGGCGGTAAAGTGATTATGGAATTTTCGGGCAAGGAATTAGTTCAAGGTGAACCTGATGCTTCTTCTTTCCCAAGTGGTGGTATTCGTGCAACTTTTGAAGCCCGTGGTTATACTGCCTGGGATCCTACTTCTTATGCTTTTATTAAAGACGGTACTCTTTGTATTCCAACTGCCTTTTGTTCATATACCGGCGAAGCTTTGGATAAAAAGACTCCACTTTTGCGTTCTATGCAGGCAATTTCTAAAGAAGCCGTTCGTGTTTTAAAACTTTTTGATGGAAATGAAGATGTTACTCAGGTAAAAACAACTGTTGGTCCTGAACAGGAATATTTCCTTGTTGATAAAGATGTTTACGATAAGCGCGAAGATTTAATTTACACTGGTCGTACTCTTTTTGGTGCAAAAGCTCCTAAAGGCCAGGAACTTGAAGATCACTACTTTGGTATGATTAAACCTCGTGTTCAGGATTTTATGAAAGATTTGAACAAGGAACTCTGGAAACTTGGAATTCTTGCTAAAACAGAACATAACGAAGTTGCTCCAGCTCAGCACGAACTTGCTCCAATCTTCTCTACAACAAATATTGCCTGCGACCACAACCAGCTTACAATGGAAGTTATGAAAAAAGTTGCAGCCCGTCATGGTATGGTTTGTTTACTTCACGAAAAACCTTTTGCCGGAGTAAACGGAAGTGGTAAACATAACAACTGGTCAATTTCTACAAACACTGGCAAGAACCTTTTGGATCCTGGTGCAACTCCTGCAAGTAATGCTCAGTTCCTTATTTTCCTTGCAGCAATTATTAAGGCTGTTGATAAATATCAGAACTTGCTCCGTATTTCTGTTGCTTCGGCTGGAAATGATCACCGTCTTGGAGCTAACGAGGCACCTCCAGCAATTATTTCAATTTTCTTGGGTGATGAACTTTCTGAAATTCTTGATTGTCTTGAACAGGGAAAACCTTACGGTAAACACGAAAAAGAAAAAATGCAGATTGGTGTAACTGTTCTTCCTGAATTCAACAAGGATACTACAGACCGTAACAGAACTTCCCCATTTGCTTTTACAGGAAATAAGTTTGAATTCCGTATGCTTGGTTCAAATGAATCAATTGCCTGTGCAAACGTATTCTTAAATACTGCTGTTGCTGATGTTTTGGGCGAATTTGCAGATAAACTTGAAAAATCAAAGGACTTTAAGGCAGATTTACACCAGTTGATTTTGGATACTATCAAAGAACACAAAAGAATTATCTTTAATGGAAACGGTTACGATGATTCTTGGGTTAAAGAAGCAGAAAAACGTGGACTTTCAAACCTTCGTTCTACTCCAGAAGCTCTTGCTCACACAATGGATAAAGAAAATGTTGAGCTTTTTGAAAAATATGGAGTTTACAGCAAGGTTGAATTGGAAAGCCGCTACGAAATTCACAACGAAAATTATTCAAAAATCATCAATATTGAAGCAGAAACAATGCTTGAAATGGCAAAGAAAAATATTCTTCCATGCGCAAGTAAATATGCTTCAAAATTGGCTCAGACAATCGGCTTAAAGAAGGCTGCTTGTGGAGAATGTGATTGTTCTTACGAAGGCGAAATGCTTAAAAAAGTTTCTGCCCTTACAAGTTCAATTTACGAAAAAACAAGTCAACTTGAATCTGTTGTTGCAGAAGCAAAAACTTTGGCAGATAAGGGTGATTCAGGAAAAACTGCAATGTTCTACCGCGAAAAAGTATTTGCCGCAATGGGCGAATTACGTGGATTTGCAGATGAACTTGAAGTGGTTACACCAAAAGAATTGTGGCCATTCCCAAGTTACGGCGATTTACTTTACAGCGTAAGATAATTTTTTGATTATCCTGCAAGTTATCTTGCAAGCGCATTTTTAGTTATTAAAATAGTTGTTCAAAAAATTTTAATTTTATTTAGGCAATGGGGCCGTGTTTTCTGATTTGAAGTCACGGCCATTTATTTAACGGCGATGAAGTCGGACATTTGTATATAGCCATCTACAATGTTTGCTTTTATCGCCGTTTTTTTTTGGAGGTTACTCTATGAGTGATGTTTGGGGCGTTTGGTTCCTGATTGGTGCAGCACTGGTATTTTTTATGCAGTGCGGATTTGCAATGGTTGAAACAGGTTTTACCCGTGCAAAAAATGCGGGCAATATTATTATGAAAAACCTGATGGATTTCTGTATTGGAACTCCATGTTTTATGTTACTTGGTTTTGGTTTAATGATGAGCGAAAATTATTTCTTTGGCCTTATTGGAAAACCAAATATGCAGCTTTTTACAAACTTTGCTGAATTGGACTGGTCATCTTTTGTGTTCAACTTAGTTTTCTGTGCTACAGCCGCAACAATCGTTTCTGGTGCAATGGCCGAAAGAACTAAGTTCAGCGCTTACTGTATCTACTCTGCAATTATTTCTGCAGTTGTTTATCCAATCGAAGCCGGATGGGTTTGGAATTCACAGGGTTGGTTAGTACAGCTTGGTTTTGTTGATTTTGCTGGTTCGGCTGCTATCCACTCAGTTGGTGGTACAGCTGCTTTAATTGGTGCAATCTTCCTTGGTCCACGTATTGGAAAATATGATTATGACAAGAACGGAAAAGTAACAAAAGTACATGCTATTCCAGGCCACTCTTTGACTTTAGGTGCTTTGGGAACTTTTATTCTCTGGTTCGGCTGGTACGGATTCAACGGTGCTGCCTGTACAAAACTTCTTGGAGTTGGCGGACTTGCTGCAGTTTTCACAACAACAACAATTGCTCCAGCCCTCGCTGCTGTTACAACAATGATTTTTACATGGATTAAAAACGGAAAACCTGATGTTTCAATGACATTAAACGCTTCACTTGCAGGTCTTGTTGCTATTACCGCTCCTTGTGCAACAGTAGATGCCCTTGGCGCAAGTATTATCGGTATTGTAGCAGGTATTCTTGTAGTAGTAGCTGTAGAATGGCTTGATTTAAAACTCCACATTGATGATCCAGTAGGTGCTGTTGGTGTTCACCTTGCAAACGGTATCTGGGGTACAGTAGCAGATGGTCTTTTCAATGTAGAAAACGGTTTATTCTACGGTGGCGGATTCAAACACCTTGGCGTACAGTGTCTTGGTGAAGTATCAATCGTTGCCTGGACAACAGTTTGTATGATTATTGCCTTTAGCTTAATCAAAAAGTTCCACGGTTTACGTGCAAGTAAGGAAGAAGAAGTAATCGGACTTGATAAACTTGAACATGGAATTGAATCAGCTTACGGTGACTTTGTAATGGCTCCTCAGGTAATGGTTGGTGGACAGCCAGGTTCAGCAGAAAGCCCAGCAAGTTTGGCAGAAGGAAGCGTACCAGTAGAAAAGGCTGTACCAGTAACAAAGGCCACAAGCCGCCCAGATGCAAAATTCCACATGGTTACAATTATTACCCGCCCAAGCAAATTCGACGAACTCAAGTCTGCAATGAATGACATCAATGTAACAGGTATGACCTTGAGCAACGTTTTGGGATGTGGAGTACAGCACGGAAATGTTCAGAAATACCGTGGTGTAGAAATGGATATGACCCTTCTTCCAAAAATTAAAGTTGATATCGTAGTTAGCGAAGTTCCAGTAGACCTTGTTGTAGCTGCTGCAAAAGAAGTACTTTACACAGGACACATCGGCGACGGAAAGATTTTTGTATACGATGTTCAAAATGTAGTTAAAGTTCGTACCGGCGAAGAAGGTTACGAAGCTTTACAGGATTAATTCCAACTTTAGAATTGTAATTTAGATTATAATTTGGAGGCTACCCCCGCAAATTCGGACCAAGTCCGCTTTTGCGGGGGTCGTGCTTTCCAGGGCTCCGGCTCCCGCCTCCGAAGCCGCTAGCGCGGCTTTTCGCTTTGCTCACCCTTCCAATCACTAGCCCGCTAGGCATTAAAAGTCAATTCTTCTAATCTCACAATAGGGGTGACAAAGTGAGAGGGAAAGAGCTTTTACTACTGCTTTTTTAGGAAAATCCACTTTAAGTTTAAAGGCCTTCTCAAACTGCCCGGGAGTAAGTTTAACCGCCAGCCCCAAATGTGGAAAATAATTCTCAGCAAGATAGTTACGGTTTCCGCCCGCTTCTTCATCAAAAAGTAGGGAGATTGAGTAAGTTTGCTTTTCCGACAAGACCACATCTTTTTGCATAAAATTATTATAGGGGAAAAATTTAAAAATTGGGGAAAACTTGGGGCCCATAAGCAGACTTCCACAAATTTTTTAATATTTCTTTAACAATTCCGAAACATTCTGGAAATATTTTTCTCCTAAGATTTTTACATCCTCGCTGACCAGAGTAAAAATAAGACTCAGTAAGATTCAGGCCCAGACTTTTAATTTACAATTTTGGGAATTTTTCTTTTTACGTCAGCAATTTGAAAATACAGGAGAAAATATGAAAGAAGTTTGTGTAATCACTGGTGGTGGAAGTGGAATGGGTTTTGAAACAGCAAAAATTATGGGAAAAACTCACTTTGTAATAATTTCTGGCCGTACAGTTTCTAAATTGGAAAATGCAATCAAGGAATTAAAAGAGCAGGGTATTGAATGTCAGGCCTGTGCTTGTGATGTTTCAAATTCCCAATCTGTAGAAAATCTTGCAAAAATGGCTTCGGAAATTGGCCAGATTCAGGCGTTAATTCATGCGGCAGGAATGAGTCCTCACATGGGAAGTTCCCAGAACTTAATTAAAACTAATGCTTTAGGCACTGTCCTTGTAAACAAAGCCTTTTCAAAATATATGACTCAAGGGGGCTGTATTATAGATCTTTCTTCAATGTCTGCTTACATGGTCCCAGATTTTTTAATTCCAAAAAAAGTTTATAAAAAATCCCTTAATTCCAGCGGGGAAGATTTTGTAAGAGCCTTTGTAAAAAAAGTAAATATTTTCCCCAAAAAAATTAGAAGAGGAGTTGCCTATTCCCTGAGTAAAAATTTTGTAATCTGGTACGCAAAAAAAACAGCACTGGAACTTGGCGATAAGGGGATTAGAGTTTTAAGTGTTACACCAGGAACTTTTGAAACCCCAATGGGAAAATTGGAAGGCGGAGAAGCCCTGTCTTATACTAAAAAAGCAGCCATAAAACGCGCAGGCCGTCCAGAAGAAATTGCCTTCCTCTTAGCAAGTATTGCCGATAAAAGAAATTCTTATCTTACTGCTACAGATATTATTTGCGACGGTGGAGTTGTGGCTTGTCAGGAAAAATAAAAGTTATGTGGATGCCCGCACTGGGGCGCATGTTTGTAAAGTAATAGTCTAAAAATCAAGAATATAGTATATTATTATGGTATGGTTGCCCTTTCAGAAACACTTGAAAAAGAGCGAATGTCTCATGCTGTAGAAACTTCCGT
>JAIKYZ010000137.1 GCA_024682655.1 Treponema sp. | reverse complement strand
AACATGATGATAACTTGGCCTAAAAACAGATACAGTCTTACCTTCTTTTTCTTCAATTTTTAAATCATCACCATATTCTTTTATGCATAATTCTTATAAGGGAATTAAATTTTCCAAAGAATTATGCATAAAAGAATATGGTGATGATTTAAAAATTGAAGAAAAAGAAGGTAAGACTGTATCTGTTTTTAGGCCAAGTTATCATCATGTTCAGACAGAATATCCGGAGGAATCAGATATTTCTTTGACTTTAAAGGGCTATGTGAATATTTCAATTGTCTTTACAGACCCTTTATGTGATAGCGTAGATGATGTAAAATTGGTATTATAGTGTTGGGTTATTTATACAATAAATAGGGGAAAAAATGGATAATTTAAAATCAAAAGATACCTTTTCGTCAATTAATCTTGTATCAGACAATACAATTGCCGAGGGCGTGGAATTATACAAAAACAAAAATTATTCTCAGGCTCTGGCCTTTTTCTTAGCTTTACCAACAGAATCAAGTGTAGATAAAATCGAGGTTTCTTATTACCTGGGTTTGTGTTATTCAAAACTTCAGCAATATGACGATGCCTTATTATTTTTAGAGCAGGTTGTAACTTCTGGAACACAACTGGAAAGAGTCCTGCAGTGCCGTTTTCTTCTTGCCGTTATTTATGCTATTTCGGGGCGTAAAAGATTGGCAGACTTTGAATTAAATAAGTTACTAGAAACAGGTTATATGACCCCTTCTGTTTATGCCGCTATTGCTTTTGTTGCCTGGGAACAGAATGATACAGATAAGTGTTTGAAATATTATCAAAAGTCACTTGAAAGTGATCCCGAAAATATTACATCTTTGAATGGTTTAGGCTATGTTCTTGCCTGTGAAGATAAAGATTTAACAAAAGCCCTTTCTCTTTGTAAGAAGGCCGTAAATTTTGCACCAAAATCTGCAGCCTGTTTAGATTCTTTGGGGTGGGTTTATTATAAACTGGGCTTATATGAAGATGCTATGCATTATCTTGAAGAAGCAGAAAAACTTGATACAAATAATCTTGAAATAGCAAATCATATAAAAGCTGTAAGCCAGCATTCAAAATAATAAGGTGAAGAGGAAAAATAGATGAAGAAAAAGATTGTACTTTCAATCTCAATATTTCTGACATCTCTAATGTTATTTGCACAAAATACAACTTCCGGGGCAGGTTTAATTGTTCCTGAAGAGAGAAGTCGTACCAGTTCAGAAGGTTTTGCCTCTGAAGAATTTAGACGTGGAGTTCAATCTTATTATCGTGGTGCCTATAATGAGGCTATTTTACTTTTTGAACATGCACTTTCTTATCTTCCAAATGATAATTTAATTCTTGAATGGCTTGGAAAAGCTTATTATAAAACTGGACTTGAAGGTTCTGCTTTGTCTTACTGGCAGACAGCAAGTGATAATGGTTACGGTGGTCTTTTATTACAGAATAAAATTGAAATTGTAAGGGAACGTCGTGTTACTGGTGATTCAAAAGAAAAATTAATGAGACTTTCGGAAGCTGGTTCTTTTTCCGGTGATTTTGAAGGTAATTATGTTTTTTCAGGCCCGGTTTCAATTCAGCCAAATTATGATGGTACTATGTGGATTGCCGTTTACAATACCAATCAACTTTTATTAATGAATCAGAATGGAAAAATCATTGATAGAATTACGGGGCCAATAAATGGTTTTGACCGTCCAAGTGACATTATAAGACTTAAAGATGATAATCTTTTACTTTGCGAAAGTGCTGGAGATAGACTGGCACTTTTGGATTCAAAGGGACATTTTATTAAAAATATTTCTTCTAAAGGCCGCGGTCTTGGAAATATGATTTCTCCACTTTATGCAGCTCAGGATTCCATGGAAAGAATTTATGTTTCTGATTATGGAAACCGCCGTGTTGATGTTTTTGATGAAGAAGGAAATGCCTTATTTTTCTTTGGTGGAAAAAATGGCGGATTTGATGGTCTTAAGGGGCCAACCGGTATTTGTATTTACCAGGATCAGGTCTTTGTAGCCGATGATCAGCTGGGTTCTATTTATGAATTTGACAGAGCCGGTAATTTTATAAGGGAACTTGTTGAACCAAAAACCTTTAAAAAACCAGAAGCAATAAAAATCTGGAATTCAAATCTTGTTATTTGTGATGAAAATAAAATTATTTCTGTAAATCCAGATACTGGTGCCTTATTTGAATATGTAAGGACCGGAAATGCCCCTTCAAGAGTTACTTGTGCTGTTCCAGATGTAAATGGAAATCTTGTGGTTGCTGATTTTACTTCAAACGAGATTTATGTAATGGCTCAGATTCAGGAACTTGTGGGTGGAATGTTTGTTCAAATTGAACAGGTTGATGCTTCTAAATTCCCCGAGGTAACCCTTGAATTAAAAGTGGAAAATAGACACAGACAGCCAATCGTTGGATTACAGGAAGAAAATTTTTATATAACAGAAAATATGCGTCCTGTTACTGACTTAAAGTATATTGGTTCTGCTTCTTATAATACCCAGGCTGATATTACTATTATAATTGACTGTTCAAGTTCCGCTGCCTATCAAAAATCTGAAATTGAAAGTGCAGTAAAAGAAGTTGCTCAGTCTATGAAGGGGCAGGGAGTTTTAAGAATTGTCTCTGCAGGTCCAATACCAGTTACAGAATATGTTGGAAGACCTGATTTATTGGGCAATTTTAGCTTTGATGCCCTTAAAACAAAACTTGCCGATTCAGTTCCTTTAGATTTGGCTTTAAGACTTTCTATAAATGATTTAATTTCCGCTGCCAAAAAACGCTCACTCATTTATATTTCCTGCGGCAGTAACAACTCTGTAAATTATCAAAGATATAACCTTGCAGAATTAACAGCCTATATGAATAACAATTCCATTGGATTTTCTGTAATTCAGCTTAATCAAAGTGCTTTAAGTCAGGAAATTCAATATATTGTTGATAATACAAGCGGTCAAGCCTATTATCTTTTCCGTCCAGAAGGCCTTTCTGAAATTATTAAAAATATTATAGAAACACCTCAGGGAATCTATCAACTTTCTTATAAATCTTCTCTGCAAACAAATTTTGGTCAGGATTATCTCCCGGTTGAAAGTGAAGTGTATTTATTAAACCGCAGTGGTAGAGATGAAAGTGGATATTTTGCACCTTTAGAGTAGTCTGTTAGCTTTTTATCTTTTGATTTTTAGAATTCCATCTTTCCGCCGATTGTAAGATTTAATCTTAAAGAATCGCCGGAATCTTTTGTGTGTTTGTAAACAAATCCAGCTTCGTATTCTAAAGTGTAGTATTTTAACAATGATAATTCATTATTGTGTATATATTCATAAGATTGATAAGTTGAAGATTCAGAATTTTTAAAATCCAGATTTAATGTATCTTTTATTGTGATTTTTTGATTTAAACTTTTTTTGTAAAAGAGGGAAATTATAGCTACAAGGAGTGAGAATTTTCCTCCTCGAGACCAGATTGTAGTAAAACGGTAAGAATAATCATTATCACTTGCGGCAGAAAGGTCTCCTGCAATTTTAAGATTATTCAGATTATTATATTTTTCCTGAAAGTATAAGATCAACTGAAGATAAGAAGAAATCTGGAAAACTGTATTTTCACTTAAATCATAAGGCACTTTTACAAGAGCAGTAATATTTGAAAGTATTTCATCCTGCTGGTACCAGTTAAAAAGCTGTAATTTACTTTTAGCTCCAAAATTATTAAAGGCCATATTACTTGTAGATAACTTAAATTGATATAGATCACTTATGTCTGTTGTGGCCTTTAAATCCCGGCTTAAGGTAAAAGTTGTTGAAGAAGGAATTAATAAATCCCAGCCAGAATTTGATAATCGTCTTTTCCAGGCTAATTCATATTTACTTGAGTATAAAAGATAATCTGATGAATTATTATTTTGGGCCAGTAAAATATTGTCAGAAAGTTTATTATCAAAAAGTTCATAAAATGGAATAGCCTTGTAAAAGAAAGCCCTGTCTGGATAAAGGGCAAATAATTGCTGGCTGTCTGTAATATAATCACAAGTAGAAGTATTTTGTAAACCAATTGCTGTGTGACTTAAATTAAAGGAGAAAGAATTTTTGCTAAAGGAAAAGGGAATTTTTAAAGAAATTATACTTGTGTCCAAAAAATTGTAGCTGTAGTTTTGTCTGTAATTACTTTTTAAATTGTATTCAAGAAGAGGTTTTAGATTTATAAAATTAATATCATTTGAAAAAGAAAGACTATAATTTAGGCTTCTTAAATAGGCACTATCACTTCCTTTGGAATATTCAAAGACACTTATATCTTTCCAGGCGGTAAAATAATTATCTGCACTTATTTTTTCTACATTGTCAGAACTTGTAAGAAGTTTTTGTTCTGTTTTTAGGCTTGCATTAATATTTCCACCGTAATTTTTTCCCTGCCAGTAAAGCTTACTTTCAAAGTCAATTTTTTTATTGTGAATGCTGTCATTTTGTTTTGCCTGAAAATCTCCGGAAAGAATAAAAGGTATTTTGTAGGGACTGAAATTTAATTCAATTTTATCACTTTTACCAAGGGAAGAATCTAAGTGATTAAAATTATAAGATTCTTCAAAAGTTAAAAACTTAAATAAAGGGGACGAAGCTTTTTGGGCCGGACTTTTAATTTTATAGCCGGAATAAGTAATTATATCCTTGCTTTCTGTTTCTGGACTGTAATAACTTGAAATATTTGCAGAAAAATCAATTCCTGCAATGTTGATTTTACCTTCGGCGCTTGAATCTATACTTGCATTTACATTATTTTGTCCATCTACCGATTCAAAATTACCAGCCTGTAAAGAATTTACTTTTATTTGTCCGTCCTTGAATAAAGAAAAATTCTTTATATAAAGAAAAGTCTCCTGATATTTATAATCTGCAGAAATATAGTTTTGTGCTAAGAAACTTGGCCAGCTTTCCTGATAATAAATATTATCCAGACAGAAAATTCCCTGAGTGTAGAGTTGATCTTTTATATTTGTACTTAATTTTACTTTTACCCTGTTAGGAATATGATTTTTATCAAGACTTAATGAATATTCCTGACTATCTAATTCAAGAGAATCTATATATACCTTTTGATTTTGAGTATTAATTGTAAGGGTATGGAAAGTCTGGCTTTGACTAAGGTAAGAAGAAATATCATGTAAATTTATTTCCATAGCAATATCATTATTACTTTCGTCACTGTCATTCTGGCAGTCTAAAATAAAGGTCAATTGATTATCTTCGCTGCTAAACAATTGATTTTCTTTTGATTTCAGGCCCTGAAAAGCAAAATCGATATTAATGTATTTGTATTTAGAAAAATCTGCCGAAGTAAAATAATCTACCAGGCTTATAAAAGCACTTTCCTGATCGCTTATTAAATCGGGACTTTCAATTTCCCATTTTACTCTGGAGGTGTAGGCTTCTGTATCAAAAAGTTCGTTAGCACTTGGAGAATCCGAAATTATAGTATCAGTGGTAACAGAAATATTTGAATTCTGACTGGTGTCTAAAGAATCTCTTATTGGTGAATAAGGACCTGTAAAAATACAACCACTTTTATTTTCTTGATTATTTACAACTATTAATCGTAAATCATAATTTGAAATTAATTTGGCCTTGTCTGAATCTTCCAGTAAGATTTTAACTGTCTGCCATTGGTTTTGGGTAATATCAAGGCTTGTGATTGTTTTAGAATTACTTTCGCTTATTTTCCAGGTTGAAATTGCAGAAGTATCTTCTCCGTAATTTTCTGAACTTGCTTGTATTCCCAATTGTAAATATACATCATAAGAATCGGAACTTACTTCCTGGGAAAAAGCAGGCAAGAAAGCAAATTCTGCCATGGAAGATTCTTTTAAATATGAGCCGGAAGATAATTTTATATCACAAGAAGCCCAGTTGATATTTTGAGAATCCAGATTTGTAAAATCCCATTCCAGAGGAATCTTATAGCCAGAAATTTGAGAATCGGTCTGGCCTGTTAAATTATCCAGGCTTCCATTATTTTCTTCTTCAAGTTCTATTACCTGATCCATATTTAATTGTGGAGCAACTTTTGTAGTATAAGCAGAAGATTTTGAAAGATAATAAGTCTGGGCTGTTAAATCAGATTGACTGCAGGCCATTAAAGTTCCCGTAGGATTTTCACTTTCCAAAGAAAAGGCACTTTTCTCACTTATTTCTAGACTGGAATTTTTAAAATCTTTTTTATAATCAAGGCCAAGACTTAAGGCTGTAAAACCATTGAGGGGAGAATCTGCACTTGTGTAACGTTCATAAGTAGAAAGGGGATATTTAAAAGTTAAAGAAGCATCACTTTTTAAGTTTTGAGTAAAATCGTAAGTAAAGCCCGCTCCAATTGCAAGTAAGCCTCCGCTGTTGTCTTTTGAATCTTCCTGCCAGCTAATGTAAATTTTATCCATTTCGTTTACAGATTTTGATAAAGTTACAGTTCCGGAATCTTCATCATATTTTGCAAGCCGGTCTATAATTCCATTTATATAAACTCTTACAGAATCTGCCACGGCTTCTGTTCCAATGTCATAAGAAGAAACCGAAGAATAAGTTCTTACTAAAAGGCATAAGTCACAATTGTTTGAAAGATTAAGGTATATCTCCGGATTACTTGCGGCCAGTGGATAACGTTCTTGAGCCTGATTCTGGGAATCTGAATTACTTAGGCTAATTTCTACATACTTGTGATTTTTATAAAAGAAATCTTCTGAGATATTGTTTATTTCATCTGTCATAAGTAGGGCAGAGTATTTTTGGGAAATCTCTTCTGAAGAACTTGAAATTACATAGGCATCTGCACTTTGAATAATTCCGCAGTCATAAATATTTGCATTAATAAAAGGTGAAAACCCACTGGAATTTTGAATTACCAGGGCAGGCGAATCTTCTATGCTGCATTTTAAATTGTAAGCAAAATCTTCAAGATTGTAATTTTTTTCATTATTTGAATTAAAATAAGTTTGAATCTGTCCTAAAAAAGAATCTGAATCGGAATAGGAACCCATTTGCGAGATTATATTGTCTCTTATATTTGAATCATTAAAGGTAAGAAGTATTCCCGGAATTTTTCCTTCACTTTTGCCAGCCTTTGCAGAATAAGAAATTATTATTTTATTTTGCGATTGATAAATGCTGTACTGGGTGTTTGAAAGTTTTATGTAGCATTTATTATTTGAATCCCTATAAATTCCATCAGAATTTTCTACATATATATCTTTAATTTCTTTTGCATAAGATTCTTCTGTTGGGGGAAGAATAAAACTTTTGCCATAGACATAATTTGAAAGTTCAATTTTATCATCAGTTACTTTATTTGAACCGTAATAAGTTGAACTTTTACTATTTGTCATGTCATAGCGGAGTATAAAATCACCAGTCCATTTATTATTTAAAATATCTGCAAAATGAAGACTTATTCCCGGTGCCTGATTATTTCCCCCTCCAAGCCCGTAAGAAAAAAAGTTGGAAGAATAATAATCTGGCATTCTGATATCTCTGTTTGAAAGCCTTAAAGATTGTAAATAGCCCTTTCCCTGATAACCAAAGGCAAAGGTGTTTTTTTCAAATTCATCTGCAAAATCTGCTTCAAAATAATATTCTTTGTTTAAAAAAAGCCAGGTGTAAAGTTCTACTTCCTGTTTTAAAATTGGAGTAGCCATGGAAAAAGTTAATCCATCCCCCTGGCCAAAATTAAAAAGCATGGAATTTACAAACTGGGCCTTCCAGTAACCATTTATTAAAAAATCAACATTATTCTGGTCATTTAAATTAAAAGAAAATAAAGTTTCTGGAATATCGTCAATATTTGGAACTTGAAGGGTGTCTGGTAAAAGTGAAACCGCTCCCTGGGCTTGCGTTACATTTTCTGCATAAAGATTTTTAGAAAAGGGGGTAAATACCGATAAAATACCTATAAGAGCTGCCAGTAAAATTGATTTACTTTTATTACTTAAAATACTTGCCTTACGGATTTTAATTTCGGGATGCTTTTCTTCCAGTTTTAAAATTGCCTCTTCAATCTTCTTTTTTTTGTCCTGGCCCTGATCAAATAATTCCAGCTGGCGATTATTATCGTTATTTTCTACATTATCAAAACCAAGTCCCAGTAAACGAATTCCCCGTCCACTAATATATTTTTTGTCAAAAAGGCGGCAGATTATCTTGTAAAAATCGTCAATTGTTTCTACATAATTGCCTTCTTTTTCTTGAATGGAAGTAGTAGAAAAGTCGCTGTAACGAATTTTTAGGAAAATTGTCTTTGAAAAGGCTTTTTCCTTTAATAATCTGAAAAGTACATTATGGGATAATTCAAGAAGGTAGGCTTTTGCAATTTCTGGATCATAAATATCATAAGCAAAGGTCTTTTCATTAGAAATAGAATGATTTTTTCTTTCATTTGTAAAAGTATTGTTATCAAGGCCTCTTACAGAATTGTATAAAAAATTGCCTGTGTTTTCGCCAAAAAGAAAATTAAGATATTCCAGGTCTTTTTCATATAAATCTCTTGTTGTGCGAATACCATTTTTATTTAAATTTTCCAAAGTTTTTTGCCCGCAGCCCCAGACTTTATTGAGGGGAAGACTGAGCATAAAATTACCTTCTTCTCCGGGCTTTACAAAATAAAAACCGTCCGGTTTAGAATGACCTGAAGCAATTTTTGCAATGTACTTTGAAGCGGCAAGTCCAATAGAAATTGTAAGTCCGGTTTCCTTTTTTACTCTTTCTTTTATTTTAAGGGCAGTTTCTTGGGGTGGCCCAAAAAGTCTTTCGGTCCCGGTTAAATCAATAAAAGCTTCGTCAATTGACATCTGGTCTACGTCTGGAGAAAAATCTCTGAAAATTGTCATTACCTGGTAGGATATTTCCTGGTAGCGGCGATAATTACCGTGTACAAAAATCCCCTGGGGACACAATTTATAGGCCTGGAAGGTTGGCATTGCAGAGTGGACTCCAAATTTTCTGGCCTCATAAGAAGCGGTAGAAACAACACCCCGTCTGTCTTCTGGTTTTCCTCCAACAATTACAGGTTTTCCCCTGTATTCTGGATGATCTAACTGTTCTACAGAAGCAAAAAAAGCGTCTAAATCTGCATGTATGTACCAGTGATTAAGCTTTTTATCCATTTTTTATTATTTTAATCTATTTTTTTGTGATATTGAAGATTTTTTCTATCTTGTAAAAATCATTTTCTGATTTTCTTAAGTAACAGATTACTTTTATCTGACTGTCGTAATCATTATGTCCATAGGTAAAATAAAGCTTTTCTGGAGCCAGGTCTGGGATTACAAAATAAGCGGAATTAAGTGAAGTCTGCTCAAAGGTATTATCGGAATAAAGAATTGGATTTCCTTCTTTGTTAGAAAGAATTACCTGGCACTTAATACAATCGTCTGGAATTGTAATTTCAAGATTTCTTATTTTATTTTCGATTATGTTTGAATCTTCATATTTAATAAATATCTGGGAAGCTTCCTCTACCTGAGTAATAATTACAGGATTATTAATCTGCTTTTTTTTGAGCTGATAATAGGTGATTACAGAAAAAACAATGGTAAATAAAGAAATTGCAAAACAAATCAAAGAGTTAAAAAGAAAAGTTTTGATTTTATTAGAAAAATCTTTCTTAAAAGTAATAATTATTCTTAAAAGGAAAATATAGAGAGGGCAAACAGTTAAAACTAAAAAGAGGAAGGATATTCTATTAAAGATAAAATCATAATAATTTGAAAGATTTAAAATCACCGATAAAAGAGAATCTATGTAAATAAACAAAGGTGAAATCATGAATAATATCAGAACAAGTTTTATATAGCGGTTTTTTATAAACAAAGAAAGAATTGCCGTAATACAAATCAGCATAAAAATTGGGAAAAAGGAAATATCAACCATCAAAAAGATAAACTGATTTAAAAAAGTCGAAATGATTACTATAAAGTCCAGGGAATTTTCAGAAATATTTTTGCTGTAATTTATTTCGATTGTAAAAAAAGAAAAGGAAAAAATTAAGGATAAAATCAACTGGCTGCAGATAGTTGTATAAAATCTTAATAAATCTGACTGTCCGTTTGAAATTGCCTTTCCAATAACTCTTCCAAGCAAAAGAGAAATAAAGGTAATAGCAAGAATTGCCGGGTAAATGTAAATATTTTTCTTAAAACTTTTCCATTCAGGATTATATTTCCTGTGAATTATAAAAAAGTAAATAAAAAGAAATAAGAGAAAAGAGAAAATAATCAAAATTACAATTATTACAATTGAATATTCTGACATTATTTTGTACTGACTTTTAATAAATCTAAAAAGTAAAAAGTGCTGGTCAAAATTTCCGGAATTGTTGATTTCTGTATTAATTATTGTTTTTATTAAAAAATCGCTTATTTCACTTTGGTCAATATTTTCATCTTTTGTGTTAAGAATAATTTTTATTGCAGGTATATTTTGCTGAAGATAATAATCAAGAACTTTATCAATTGAAAATTTAATCGTGTAAATCTGACTTAAATAATAAAAGGGCAGGTTGAAATTTAATTTAGAATCAAGAATTGAGTTGTAAAGATTTTTAATCAAATAAGAAGGACTTGTTTTTCCTCCCCCATAAGAAATTATTGAATTATTTGAATCTGTAAAATCAATTATTAAAGTAGTGTAGATTTCCGGATGTTCCAGACTGTCCAAAAATATATTTGAGCCAAGGAGCTGATCCCCGGTTTTTATGGAAGAATTATCACCATAAGAAAATAGAACTTTTATATTTGGCTTATTATTTTGTGCTTTAAGGAAAAATAAAATATTTAAGATAATTTCCTTATTTTCTTCAAACTTTTCTTGTGGGAAAATAAGCAGAAGATTTTGATTTTCAGAATCATTATTTTTCTTGAAGTTTAAGTATATAT
>JAIKYZ010000050.1 GCA_024682655.1 Treponema sp. | reverse complement strand
GCAGTTGACTGCAAGCGGTAGAATGTGATAGGACCTGGAGCGATATCTCCTTCCAAAGTTCCGTTTGTAACTTCGATTGGAAGAGCGCGAGCCATAATCTTCTGATACTTCATTTCGCAGAATGCAAGCTTCTTTGAACAGGTGTTTCCACAGTGGAAGCCCATGAATGTATCTGTAAGAGTATACTTTGTCTTGCCCTTGATTTCTGAGTTGTACATATCCTTTGGAACAGAGTTGTTGATATCGAGGAGAGTAACGATATCATCAGATACGATTGTACCAATGAACTCAGAAAGACATCCGTAAATATCTACTTCACAAGAAACTGGAATTCCTCTTCCTGTAAGACGGCTGTTTACATAGCAAGGTACGAAACCAAACTGTGTCTGGAATGCTGGCCAACATTTGCCGGCAATTGCAACGTACTCGCGGTAACCCTTGTGAGCTTCAACCCAGTCAAGGAGTGTAAGTTCGTACTGAGCAAGTTTAGCAAGAACTTCAGGTTTTTTGTTTCCTTTTCCAAGTTCTTTTTCCATATCAGCAACAACTTCAGGAATACGCTTGTCGTTAGCGTGTTTGTTGAATGCTTCAAAAAGATCAAGTTCTGAGTTTTCTTCAATTTCAACACCAAGGTTGTAAAGCTGCTTAATAGGTGCGTTACAAGCAAGGAAGTTGAGTGGACGAGGTCCGAAAGAAATAATTTTAAGGTGATTCAAAGCATAAACTGCTTTAGCAACTGGCAAGAAGTCGTGAATCATATCAGCACAATCTTCTGCATCACCTACTGGATATTCAGGGATATAAGCCTTGATATTGCGGAGCTGAAGGTTGTAAGAAGCGTTGAGCATACCACAGTAAGCATCACCACGTCCGTCCATCAAGCTGTTTCCAGACTCTTCTGCAGCAGCACAGAACATTTTTGGACCATCAAAGTGTTTAGCAAGTAAAGTTTCAGAAATTTCTGGACCGAAGTTTCCGAGGTAAACACAAAGTGCATTACATCCGGCTTTTTTAATATCTTCCAAAGCCTGTACCATGTGGATTTCGCTTTCAACAATACAAATTGGGCATTCGTAAATATCGTCTGCTCCATATTTTTTTGTGTAAGCGGCAACAAGAGCCTTTCTTCTGTTTACTGAAAGTGGCTCTGGGAAACAGTCGCGGCTAACTGCGACAATACCAATTTTCATTTTTGGTGAATTGTTATTCATTTTTTGCTCCTATAAATTGTTAAAAATCTATTTAAAGAAATTCTTTAGTGCAAATCCCTAAAAAAGAGAAAAGACAGCAAAATTATTTCTAATTTAGTTTAAGAACAATATAATAAATAATATTCATCTAATTACGATTAGTTGTCAAGCGGAGAATTTACCTATAAAAAACTTAATTTTTATAACCAAAGTCATAGCCCGTTCAGGCAGGCGCGAGAATTGAGGAGGCCCGTAAGGGAGTCCGAAGGACTGCGCGTTAGCAAACTCCGAAATGCGAGTTGGAAAGTGGTTCGCCCAAAATTATTAATTATTTATTCTTCGGTTGGTAAAACTTCTTCCAGGGCTAAAACGGCATTTTTTACACAATCACCGCAGGGGCACAATACCTTGCCACTTCCAATGCCTTTTAAATCCTTGCAAATTAAGGCGCCAGACTTCTCTTTAAAAAGATTCAGGATTTGCTTTGAATATTTTGCGGTTCCCGGAGTTCCGCCTGTCTTTGCACCTGCAATTAAAACTGCTCCAATAAGTGCGCCACAAGTAGATTCCATACAACCCATTCCAGCGGCAAATCCAGCAGCAGCAGTCTGTAAGGTCAGAGGATCATTTTCTATTGAATCTTCGTAAACCATTATAACTGACTGGCAGCAATTGCAGATTCCCTGATTTTTATAACTGGCGGCTTTTTCGGCTCTTTCTTCTTTAGTCATTTTTACACCTTTTCTTGCAATTATATTGTTTCCAATAAATATAATAAAAAATTTTGTGCACAGTCAAATTTTATGAACCATCAAAGAAAATAGTTTTTAGCACAAAGATTTTTCTATCTTTCATCATTTACGATATGAATCAAACTCTTGCCTTCAAGAATTTCTTTTATGCGGTGACGAAGGAATTCAGGCTTTACATTAGTTTGGGCAAGCTGGTCCAGAGGAATCCAGGAGATTTCTTCCTTTTCATTATTCCAGCCGTAGGTTTCGCATTTTGCATCCTTTTTGCCCCGACTTTTCATCAGATAATAAAACTCAATTACGTGGCAGTGTAAGGGGTCATAGCCCAGGGCTGCTTCCTTAAAGAAGTTTTCGCAGATTACGGCAAGACGGTCCACCTGGTAATCAACGCCGGTTTCTTCGCGGACTTCGCGGATTACACAATCTTCGGCTTTTTCGTTCATGTGAACACCACCGCCAACCGAATAATAATTTGGAGATTTTGCATTTTTTACTAGAAGAAGTGAATTATCTTCTATTATGATTGCGCCAGTACGAAGTCTAAACCAATTGTCATTTACCGAAAAACAAGAGTCCGGATAGCCGACTCTAATGTCATCTTTTTTATCTTTTTCCATATTTAAAATTATAAGATCAAAGTAATAGCTTCACAAGCAATCACTTTTATTTCATCACAAAAAAGATATTGCGATAAAGTGGCATTTTAAGCATAGAAGTATTCCACAGTTGTTTATAGATTTTTATTGGTACCACCCGATTATAATAAACTTCTTCATCGCAAGTTGAAGCCGTTTCCTCTGAAGGCTGAATAGGATTACCAACCTTATCGACATTTACCCAGGAGCGGATTGAATCAGCAAGATAGAAGTTTTCTTCATCATAACCAGTGATGCAGGCAAAGTGCAAATATGATTTTCTTGGAAATGAGCGGATTACTACAATAACAGGATTTCCCCTGCAAATTTCATTTTTGAGCGCAGCAAAATTTCCTGAATAAGGCTTTACTTTCATTCCCTTTTTTTTGAAAAAGCCAGTGATTCCCTTTGGAAAGGCAGCTCCATTTGCATAGGTAAAAGGAACTTCTTTAATAGCTTCATTTCCTGTAGCAGCCTGCCCTAAATGGCGAAGTAGAAAGGCTGAAGAAAAGCCAGCACAAGCTCCCGTTTCCTGAAATTCAAAATAACTTTGAGAAGGTGTTTTTACAGTTTTTGAGGTTGGCTTTACAAAAAAAGAAGAGACTTTTGCCCGCCTGGAAAAACGCCAGGGCAAAAATCCCATTAAAAAAATATCTACAATATTTGTGATTACAAAAGCAGTAATCAAAAATTTTATGATTTCTATAACGATTTTCATTTTTGCCCTTTCCATTCTAATAATATAGCATGAGGAATGTTTAAATTGAATGGCTAAAATATCGCCATTCAATTTAACTTAGAGTTTCTTGCGAAACTCTTATATTGTTAATCAAATATCCTCGGTTGTTGAAACAACCTG
>JAIKYZ010000102.1 GCA_024682655.1 Treponema sp. | reverse complement strand
CCTTATTTAAGGATTTTTACAAATTATTCCTATTCAAAACCGATTAAACTTCCAGAACCAAGTATAATTCTTGCTAATCACAATACAGATTACGACGCTTTACTTCTTGCATCCTGTTTTTACAATCAAACTTATTTTATTGCAAGCGAAAATTGTTTTAGAAAAGGTTTTAAATCTAAACTCCTCACAAGTAATTTTGGTCTAATTTCCAAAATCAAAGGAGCTTCAGACACTCTTTCTGTAATGAAGGCAATCAGAACTTTAAGAGAAGGTAAAAATGTTTGTGTATTTCCAGAAGGAGGCCGATCTTTTAATGGAATTACAAGTCCAACTAAAATTGCCACCGGAAAATTTGTAAAAGTTTCTCAAGCTTCATTAGTTACAATAAGACTTTCAGGCGGATATATGAAAATTCCACGCTGGGGCTTTGGAAAACGCTCTGGTAAATGGAGTGGAAAAATCGTAAATATTTATTCCCCTGATCAATTAAAAAATATGTCTGCAGAAGAAATTACCGCTCACATAAACGAAGACCTTTACGAAAATGCTTACGAGACTCAAAAAATTAATCCAATTCACTACAAGGGAAAAAATCTTGGACTTGGAATGGAATGTGCTTTGAGTGTTTGTCCACAATGTAATTCAATTGGATATCTTAAAAGTGAAAAAGACTCTATTTTCTGTCAAAAATGTGGATTAAAAACCCAGATTAATGACCTGGGATATTTTTCGGAAGATTTTAAATTTAAAACCCCAACCGAATGGGATTTATGGCAGGAAGATTTTTATAAATCATACCTTACCCAATTTAACGATAACAAGGAAGAAATTATTTTTGACCAGGATGTTTGCCTTAGAAAATTTAATTCTGAACATCAGACCTTTGAACTGGGAAGAGGAAGATTCAGTCTTTACAAAGATAGATTTTGCTTTAAGCCCGAAAATAAGGAAGAAATCAATCTGTTGATAGAAAATATCCCCGATGCCTCTGTATTCAGCCGTTCAAATTTTAACTTTACCGATAAAGACGGCTTTCACTATGAATTATATGCAGACAGATTAATTAATGTAAGAAAATATTTGTCCTGCTGGGATGACTTAAGAAATCATAAATAATTTATTTACTTTAAAAGAAAGAAGGCTTCATACCAATTTGATACGAAGCCTTTTTTTATAATCTGCTAAAAATCAGACTACTCTTTACTGTAAATCCAGAGAGCACCTCTAGCACCTTCATAAGCATCATAGATAGCGAATACTGTAAGTCCGCCAACACAATCTGAAGCTAATTCCATGCTAGCAGTAATTGTGAATTCTTCGTCAGCTGGAATGCTTTCTGCCAGTGTTACCTGCCAGTTTGCAGCACCAACTTCTTTCCACCAGCCTGCAGCTTCTGACTGATCAACTAATGCACAAATAATAGGTCCCTGAATAGCTGTATCAGATTTTCCCTTAAAGGTGAAATTAACTGTATCACCAGCTTTTGGAAGGTAATATTTGAACTGTGGACAGTCTGTAATATTGATAAATGATTTGTAATTCTTGATATTTCCAGAATCATCAGCATCACCAACATCAAACTGAATCATCTTCATAGCATCAGCAATGTTTACATCAAAGGTAATTGGTCCTTCTGGACGTGTTACAACTTCACCAGAATCAAGAGCTGTGTTAGTTGTTTCAACACCTGTTTTTTCCCAAGTGATTACAGCTTTCTTTCCTGTTACAGGATATTTTTCTGGGTCATTTTTAATCAAACAGTTATCATAATATAAATCAAAGAAGATTTTTGCGTTTGCGTTTGGAGCAGATCCATCCAAAACGTAAGTTTTTACACCTTCGAATGGAACTCCAGCTTTAATATCTTCAGCAAGAGCATATTCACACTGTTCCTGAGAAATCAAATTGTTCCATGTTGAATGGTTTGAAATACAAAGTTCAATTCCAGGGATATCAATATCTGAAACACCCTTATAGTGTACTTCAAAAGTATCACCAACCTGAGGTGGATCAAATTTTAAGAAATCTGTGAATTCATTATTGCTTCCATAAATAGTAGTACCATTTAATGCAGCAAATTTTGAAACATTTCCAGTTTTAGCATCTGCAAGATCAATAATATATGTTCTTGGATGTTCTACGCTAGAAACAAATGCTTCCTTTCCACCTGTAGAAGCACAACTAACTAAAAGACCGCAAAGAGCAATAGCCATTGCAGCAAGACCTAAAAGTTTTTTCATCTTTTACTCCTATATTTTTTCGATATAAGAAAATTATATCACAGTTATTAAATTTTTAAACAAAATAATTTTAATTCTTACTTAATTTAGTATGTCATTTTTCTTTAACTTTCTAATCAATATTTACTTAATTTTACTTAAATTATTTATCAGAATGAGGATGAGCTTTCTTGTAGACTTCGATAAGTTTTTCGGTTGTGATGTGAGTATATCTTTGGGTAGTAGAAATATTTGAATGTCCCAGCATTTCCTGTACAAGTCTTACATCCGCTCCGTTAGAAAGTAAAGTTGTAGCAAAAGTATGTCTAAAGGCATGAGGATTTATGTGATGATTAATTCCTTCGGGTCCAGAATATCTTGTGATAATATAGCGCATTCCGCCCACAGATAGATGTTTACCCTTTTGATTTATAAACAAAAAAGGCTGTTCACTTATATTTTCTTTTTCAAGGATTTTTCTACGGTCTTCTAAATATTCTTCCAGGGCTTTTTGTGATTCTTTTTCAAAATAAACAATTCTATCTTTTTTGCCCTTACCATGAACAATAGCTGAATGATGTCCATTTACAAAATCAGATAATTTAAGATTTGTAATTTCACTAATACGACAACCGGAAGAATAAAGCATTGTAAAAATAGCCTGATCCCTGGTCTTCCACAAAAGTTCATTATTTGCTGGCATCTGACACAAAGAATTTACTTCCACCTTTGTCATAAAATTAGGCATTACTTTTGGATTTTTAACAGTTTTTAATTCTATTGCAGGATTTTTTTCAAGATATCCAAATTTTCTTGCATAGGAAAATAAAGTTCTTAAACTTGAAATATATTGATTTACCGAGGCGGCGGCCTTATGCTGACGGGAAAGTTGACCAATACTTGTAAGAAGATTTTCTTTATTGATTTCTTTTATATCTTTATCCTGGCCCAGAAAATTCTTTAAAAGTTCTAGATTGTTTGAGTAGGCAATTACGGTATTTTCAGAAAGATTTCTTACTGCGGTTAAATATAATAAAAATTCAGAAGTCAACTCTTTTAATAACATACTGTGATTATCGGACGGTAGGGAAAAAAAATTCACAATTGTAAAAAATTGTAAAAAAAAAGCCTGAACTATTGAATTATGAAGGGGGCTCCAATTTTCAATTAATTCAGGCTTGATTATTCTATCTTAAAATTATTTATTTTTTTACAGCTGCCATAGCTTCATCTGCCGAGATTTCGTCTTCATCTCCAGCTGAATGTAAATAATCACAATCAGGGTTGATACATGACTTATAAGCACCATTTTTCTTATCGAATTTTTCAACAAGGAACCAGCCGCATTTTGGACAATACTGATCAATTGGCTTAAAGTGACTGATAAAGGTACAATCTGGATAATTTGTACAACCGTAAAAGGCTTTTCCTCTACCCTTTGTTTTTCTTTCTACAATTTCTCCAGTTTTACAGAGTGGACATTTTGCAAGTGGAATTGATTTAGTATTATGACACTCTGGGAATCCTGAACAGGCAAGGAAGAATCCAAAACGTCCCAATTTTTTTACCATTGGCTTTCCGCAAAGTTCACAAACTTTATCTGTTTCTTCATCAAGGAAACCTTTAATTGATTCCTGATGTTCCATTACATCATCAACTTTTTTCTTGAATGGATCATAAAAATCCTGAATGATTGTATTCCAGACAAGTTTGCCCTCTTCTACTTCATCAAGTTCATTTTCTACTTTTGCAGTAAATTCTTCATTGATTACTTCCGGGAAACTTTCAACCAAGATTTTATTAATCATTCTACCAAGTTGAGTTGGTACAAGCTGTTTATTTGAACGAGTTACATAATAACGGTCAAGCAATACAGAAATAATAGTTGCATAAGTTGAAGGACGACCAATTCCTTTTTCTTCCAGCATGGCAATAATTGAAGCATCATTGTAGCGGGCAGGTCCCTGAGTAAAATGCTGTTCTGGCTGGAAATTATCAACCTGTAATTCTTCACCTTCTTTCATTGCAGGAAGTGATGTTGATTTATCTTCCTTAGAAGAAAGTAATTTAATTACCTTGTAAAAACCTTTTTCTGCAATTTTAGAAGCGGCTACTCTGAATACTGCATCTCCGGCGGTAATTTCAACAGAAGTAGTTACCATTTTTGCGTTATTCATCTGAGAAGAAACAAAACGTTCCCAAATAATCGAGTATAAACGGAACTGATCATGACTTAAGTATTCTTTAATACTTTCTGGAGTGTAAGAAACATAAGTTGGACGAATACCTTCATGGGCATCCTGGGCAGACTTTCCAACAGCATAATGAATTGGTTCTTCAGGAAGTTCTGCTGGATGATTTTTAGAAAGCCAGTCTCTTACATCTGCAAGGGCTGTTTCAGAAATACGAACCGAGTCTGTACGCATGTAAGTAATAAGACCCACATGATTTTGTCCAATCTGAATACCTTCATATAACTGCTGGGCAATCTGCATAGTTTTACGAGAAGTAAAGCCTAAACGATTTGCAGCAGCCTGCTGTAATTTTGAAGTTGTAAAAGGAGCTTTAGGGCGTAAAGTTTTTTCTGTCTTTTTGATTGAAGAAACCTTACAGGTAGAATTTTTAATTTTTTCTACAATCTCTTTAACTGCCTCTTCTGATTTTAAATCTGGATTTTCACCAGCGTATTTTACAAGATGTGCTATAAAACTAGATTTTCCTTTAGTGAAGTTAGCATCCAAAGACCAGTATTCTTCTGGGAGGAAGTCTTCAACTTCTTTTTCCCTTTCGCAAATAAGACGAAGAGCTACCGACTGTACACGTCCGGCAGAAAGTCCATTTTTTACCTTGGCCCATAAAAGAGGACTAAGATTGTAACCTACAAGACGGTCTAAAACACGACGGGCTTTCTGAGCATCTACTTTTGATTCAATAATTTCACGAGGATGTTTTACTGCTTCTGTAATAGCAATAGGTGTAATTTCATTAAATACAATACGATTAATTTTTGCACTTGTTTTATCACGCAGGGCACGGTTTAAATGCCAGGCAATAGCTTCTCCTTCACGGTCGTTATCGGATGCAAGAAGGACATTTTCTGATTTTTTTGCTTCCTTCTGTAATTCTTTTAAAAGCTTTGCTTTTCCACGTACGGTTATATATTCTGGTTGAAATCCATTTTCAATATCAATAGCCATTCTTGATTTAGGCAAATCGATTAAATGTCCAACCGATGCTCTAACCACATATCCAGGTCCTAAATGTTTTTCAATTGTTGCGGCCTTTGTAGGAGACTCTACTATTACCAGAGTCTGTGAAATCTTTTTTTTCTTACTAGATTTTTTTTCAGCCATAATTTTTTCCCTATATTCTTTTACTTTAAAATTGTAACCTTCAAAAGAAAACTTCTATCTGGTAAACAATTTTAAATCATTTAAATTCTATATACTATATTATTATTTACTTAAATATCTTAAGATTGTCAAATAGTTATTTAATCTAGCTTGAACAATTCACCCTGTTTCATTTCCAGAGCCCTTTTACCCGGCATTTCTTTTAATACCTGGCAATAATCTTTGTAATCTTTTATTACAGGTGCGCCGGCTTCAATATATTTTTCAATTGTATTTTCTTTTTTAAACTTACTGACTTTCTTTTGTTCAAAGGCTTTATCAAGAGTATTTTTTGAAATTTCATCAATTTTTTGCGCACTTTCATTAAAAGATACCTGATGAAAAAATACATCTCTTCCATTTTCAAGGGCAAAATCAGCAGTTATAAGGGCCCCAGAACCAGCAGGAGCTTCTACAACAAGAGTTGCAGGAGAAAGCCCGGCAATTATTCGATTTCTGCCTACAAAATGCCAGGTAGCCATTGGAAGTCCCGGTTCATATTCACTAATCAAAAGTCCACCTGATTGAATTATCTGGCTGGCCATTTTTTTATGGGAAGAAGGAGTAATTTGGTCTATAGAAGTTGGCATAACAGCAATTGTTTTACCAAGCTTCATTGTATCAAGGCCTTTTTCACAATAATCAAAATAGGCATCAATAGCCCCCTGGTGAGCAAAACCATCGGCGCCATTTGCAAGTCCACTTATAACATTACAGGAATCTAAAACTGCATTATAGGCAAATTCTTTTGCGGCAATTTTTCCCTGGGGAGTGATTCTTCTAGTTCCCACTACCGAAACAGATTTATCGGCCAGGATATTAATATCTCCCCGGCAAAATAATAAATATGGAGGATCGGCAATTTGTCTAAGAAGCTCAGGATATTCTAAATCTTCATTTAATAAAAGCTGGATATTTAATTTTTGACAGTAATTCAGGGCTCTTTCTGCCATTCTAAAATTTTCTGCAGGATTCCAGCTGTCTTTTGATTTTATATCCCTTTTAAGAAATTCCTGCATTTTTAACATAGAAAGAATTTTTAATTCTTCTATATTTTGTATTTTTTTTGCCAGAATATTTTTTTCCTGGAATTTCAAAAAAGTTATTCTGTGAAAAAATAAATGAATGAGAAGTTGATCTTTAGAATTAATACGAGTATGCAGCATCTAAGACAGTCTTTTTATTATCTTCTGCAGCAGCTTTTGTTTCTGCAGATTTACTAGTGTTGATTATTTTATCGTACATTTCTACAGATTTGTCAAATTCATAATTTGAATAATAAGCTCTGGCCAAAACAAACATTGCATCAATATTTTTTGTATCGATTGTAAGAAGTTTTTCCAGATGTGGAATTGCCTTTACTGGTTCATCAAGTTCAAAAACGTAAAGAACCCCAAGACCATACAAGGCTCTAACATAACGGTCTTCAATTTGAATAGCCCTTAAATAAGACTCTTCTGCAAGTTTTAAATAATTGAGTTTTACTTCCGAAGAGCCTGAACCGCCAAAATCAAGGGCAGCATGGCTCATATAACCGGCACAAACCCCTACATAATAATAAAGATTCTGATTATCAGGATAGAATTCCAAGGCTTTCTGGAAAGATTTTAAGGCCTCTCCATACATTTTATTGTCCAGATATCTAGTTCCAAGGATTTTATACCAGATTCCAATCTGACTATTGGCCATTTGAATATCTGCAACCCTGTCACTATATTTTTCTATGGCATCTTTTAACTCTTCTATACTTGTTGGATTACTTACACCTTCTTCCATTTTTTGATGGCGTAAAATTGTTTTATTTGAAACTCTACAAGAAGTAAAGACAAGTAAAAGTAGAAGAATACCTGAAACTATAACTTTATTATTTTTAATCATATCAGCCTCGTTTTTTTTATTATTCTATATCATTTTCAGTATTTTCTGGTTTAAAATATTTTTCATGAGCTTTTTCAAGCTGTTCATTAGTTACATGAGTATAAATTGTTGTTGTACTTAAATCACTGTGACCTAACAATTCCTGGACAGAACGTAAATCTGCTCCTCCAGCCAGTAAATGGGTTGCAAAAGAATGTCTTAAAGTATGAACCTTTGCATCTACACCACTTAATTTTTCCATTTCCTGAAATTTTTTCCAGACTCCCTTACGAGAAATAGGCTTACCCTGATAATTAACAAAAACTTCCGCAACATTTTTACCCTTTACAAGTTTAGGTCTAACATTTGTTAAATAATCAGTAAGTTTTTCGGCTGCCTTTTCGCCAAAAGGGATTAATCTTTCTTTATCCCCTTTACCGCGCACAAGAATGATTTTTTCGTCCATATGAACATTAGATATTTTTAAGCTACAGGCTTCACTAATTCTTAATCCGCAGGAATAAATTAATTCAAAAAGGGATGCATCTCTTATGCCAAGAGGTTTATTTGTATCTATACTAGAAAGTAATTTATCAACTTCGTCTATGCTTAAAACTTTTGGTAGATTTCTACTTGCCTTAGGTCTGTCTAATAAAAGGGCATGATTTTCTTCCCAAAGTCCTTTTCTTACAAGATATTCACCTAAGGCTCTTATTCCAGAAATATCTTTAGCAAGGGTGATTTCAGAACAACCGTCTGTTTTTCTTTTTAAAAGATAATACATAAGGTTCTGTACCGTAACAGCCTTAAGTTTTATTCTTTCGCTTACAAGCCAATTAAGAAATTCCTCTGCAGATATTTTATAGGTATCTGCAGTTTTTTCAGAATCTCTTTTGACCATTATCAGGTCTGAGTAAAATTGTTCAAGTAAGTATTCAATTGTCATGCCTTGCTTTTCTGCCATGCTAATCTACTTTACCTTTACTTAATCATCCAGTCTTATAGTTCTGCTAAATCTTGGATCATTCCAGATAGCAGGTTTATTTATATCGTTTGGATCATAATTTCCATCAGGTCTGCTAGGTTTCCAGTAATTATTTCCTGTATCATCATTATCAAAAAGATTATCACCCCAAGGCTTTGGTTTATCTTCTTCAGAATTAACTTCTTTTTTATTAGGAATAAAATCATTTTTAGATGTAGTTTTTGCACCCAAAATACTTTCGATTTCATTTGGTTTTACATAATTTTCATCATATTCAATTGAATCTGATTCTACTTCTTCATTTTCGACAGTTTTTTCTTCGGTTTCGTTTGTGTCAAAACCAGTTGCAATAACAGTAACACTGATTTTTCCGCCCATTTCCGGCAAAGTTACCTGACCCCAGAAAAGTTGATAATCTTCATCTGCTGAAGCACAAACAATATTACAAATTTCCTGTACTTCATTAAGAGCAACTTCTTCTGATGCACAAATATTAACAAGAACATTTTTTGCACCGTCAATACGAGAATCTTCAAGCATTGGATTATTAATTGCAGAAAAGGCAGCATCAGCGGCACGATTTTCACCTTCGCCAATGCCTATTCCAAAGAGAGCATTTCCCTGACCTTCCATTGCATTACGAACATCTGCAAAGTCAGTATTAATATCACCGGGTTTTGTAATAATATTGGAAATACCTTCAACTCCCTGACAGAGAATTCCATCAGCCATTTTAAAAGCTTCTTTTACAGTAGTTTTTTTGTCTATATTTTTAAACAACTGCTCATTTGGAATTACAAGTAAAGAGTCTACCTGTTCATGAAGTTTTTCAAGTCCTTCCTGGGCCTGTCTCATACGAATATTTCCTTCAAAAACAAAAGGTGTAGTTACTACAGCAACCGTAAGACAGCCTAATTCTTTAGCAATCTTAGCAACAACAGGAGCAGAACCAGTTCCTGTACCACCGCCCATTCCAGCAGTAATAAAAACCATATCTGCGCCACGCAAATGATCTGTAATCAAATCACGGTCTTCTTCGGCAGCCTGTTCACCAATAATAGGTTTTCCACCTGCCCCAAGACCTTTTGTTACTTTTTGCCCGATTGGAAGTTTTATATCAGCATTAGAACGTTTTAACGCCTGTAAATCTGTATTTAATACAATGAATTCAACATGTTCTATATTACGGGAGATCATTCTATTAACTGCGTTAGAACCACCTCCTCCACAGCCAACTACCTTAATTACTGTCTGATTAAAATCATTGACAGCCTGGTCTAAATCAGAATCATCTTCAACAATTGATATGTCGAGTCCCATATATCCTCCCACTACTTTATGTTCATTTTAGCTCTGTAAATAAATCCCTGCTTCCCCAAACAGCGATTTACAGCTAGAAAAACATTTTAAAGAATTTCTTTAACCAATTATCATTTTCCGTTTCTTTTTCTTTTTTTGCAATATGATTTTTAATTTTCTTGTGATTATTTCTAGATTCTGCAAGTTTTTTATTGGCAATTACAAGACCAATAGCAGTCGCAAAATCTGGTCGTCTATAATCCTCTTCAATTCCGCCAAGCTTTTCAGGCATACCAATTCTAACCGAAGAAGTTTTAAAGACGTTTTGAGCAAGTTCAACTATACCTTCAATCTGAGCACCGCCACCGGTAAGTACAATATTTCCCGAAAGTTCGCGAACCATATTTTTTGTATTTTTTACAACTTCAGCTTTTACAAAGTTTAAAATCTGTTCCATTCTTGCCTGGATAATCAAAGAAAGTTGACTCTTTGTAATAATTTGTGGAGAACGGCCTCCAACTCCAGGTAAAATAACTTCACTATCTGTAGCCGCATTAATCAATTCACTACAGCAGCAGCCAGATTCCTTTTTAATTCTTTCTGCATCTACAAATGGAATTCCAGTAACCTGAGCAATATCACTTGTTACCATATTTCCTCCAACTGGAACAGAACCTGTACTAATTGGAGCTCCATTTACCAAAACAATAACATCTGTTGTTCCGGCACCTAAATCTATTAAAATTGAACCTAATTCAAGTTCATCAGAATGACAAACAGCCTGTGTAGCGGCCAGAGTTTTTAACATTACTCCATCAAGATGATAATTTGCCCTTGCAATACAGTTTCCAAGATTAGTAATTACCCCTTTGGAAGCAGTAACAATATGAACTTCGGCTTCAAGTCTTGTACCAATTTGATTTATAGGATTTTGAATTCCTCTTACCCCATCAACAATAAAATTCTGAGGGATTACATGTAATTTTTCTCTGTCTGGTGGAAATGGGACAGTAGAAGCATTTTCAATTACACGTTTATAATCATTTTTAGTAATTTCTTTATTATTTTTTCCGGTGGAATTTACAGGAACAGAGCCTTTTGAATTAATACTTTCGATACAGGCTCCGCCAACAGCGGTTACAACAGAATCTATCTGCATACCTGCATTTTGCTCAGCTGCATCTATTGCCTTTTGAATTGCATCTTTTGCATCTTCAATGTTAACAACAACACCATTTCTTAAACCTGCTGATTTTATTGACGAAGTACCAGCAATCTGTACTTCTTCAGTTTTTTCATCATATGAGCCAATTGCAACTTTAATTACACTTGACCCCACATCAAGACCAACAATAATTCCTTCTGACATTTTCCCACCTATTTTTTGATTTCAGTTTATTTTATAGAAACTGAACCATATCGTAAATCTAATTCTGAGACATCAGCGTTAATAGTATCTACAACATCGAGCACTACCATCATATACTTTAAAGCCTCTTCATTCAATGTACGGTCAGTTAGGACCTTAACTTTAGAATTTGAAGGAATAATTTCCAATTCATAGTTTCCGCTATCTTTAGAAACAACACAAATTTCTGAAATACTTGCAAAATAATTCTGTGAAAGTTTTTCAATTTTATTAATCTGATCAATTAATGGTCTATAAGTAGAAGGGATTCTCATACCGCCAGCCATATATTCAACAGGAAGTCCAGAAACAATTGGCAATTCAAAATTTGTATTTCCACCAATTCCTTTATAAAGAACCCCAGTTTTATCAATCTGAACTGGATA
>JAIKYZ010000068.1 GCA_024682655.1 Treponema sp. | reverse complement strand
TTTTCAATATAAGATGCACTTGTTGAAGCTGTTTCACCATCGCGAACTAACTGTAATCCGTCTCCAAAGGTATTTGCATCTGCCCAGCCATCATCAAGCCAGGTGTGGAATACATTATTGTTTACAATTACAGAATCAGTTTCTGATGGAGGCGAACGAAGGGCCCCAGAAGCCTGCTGGGATAAGATATACCATCGGGTATTATAGTTGGTTCCTGCTGGTCCCATAACTTCATTGTACATCATGTTATCATTGCTTCCCCAGATACCATAAAGTGTATGTGCAGGGAAGGTTCCTGCTTCACGGGCAGAAGTATAAACCGAACTTGAAGCTGTAAGTCCAATTATACTTCCACTTATTGGATTTGAAGCATCAGTAAAGGCTTCTCCAGAATTCCAAACACTCAAATAAACATCATCTGTCCAGAAGTTAGAACCTGCCTGGTCGGCGGCTGTTTTACCGTACTTACTTGTATCGCTTGCAATGTAACCTTTCTGAATATTGTAAGCAACATTAGAGTTTGTATTGTTTGGAACTGTCTGGTCACCAATTGTAATATTAAGGCTTCCAGAATTTTCAGGGGCTGTAAGAGTAATTGTATTTGAATCTACAATTTCGGCGCCTTCAATTGCTGTTGTATTACGAGTTGCGGTTACTGTAGAACTTGTAGAACCAAAGTTGAAACCTTTAACTTTGATTTCTTCTCCGGCACGAACTGGGTAACGACCAAGTCTTGAGCGGTTCAATGAATTTCCGTTTGAATCTACAACTTCGCTGATATATGGAACAAGATCCACTGTGTAAGCAGGTACATTATACAGGCTGATATCATATTTTCCACTTTCATTAAGTTTTGCGCCTGAAGTTGCACTTGTAGAAGAAACATTTGGAGTTTCTGCTGTATCTTTTGCAATAAGTCTAAATACCTTGTTTGAACCCATTCCAACTTCAGAAGTATCAATATCAAGCTGCCATTCAAGGCTATGTCCTTCATCAAAACTTTCGCTTACTACTGTAAATACCCAGTTAGCAGCAGAAGCTTTTCCACCATCGGCAGAACTTTCAGCGGTTTTCCAAACATATTTTTTGTCGGTTTCATCATAAATTCTCTTGGCAACACAATAATATGTTACGCCTGAAGCTTCATTACTTTCGGCTGCTTCGCCATTTACATTAGAATCTGGAGTAAAGTCTGTAAAGTTCATCCAAATAGAATTCAAAGTATGTTCATCGTAAACTTTACCGCGAAGACTAACAATTCCAGAAACCTGAGGTTTATTTGTAGAATTTCCTGCAACTAAAACGTCTTCACTAGTTTTAAAGAGACCTGTTGTAAGATCCAAAGTATCAGTATCACCAGATTTTGCTAAATCAATGTGACCATTCAAATAAGAATTTTCGTACAATGAGTTATCTTCCGGAGACTTCCAATAGAATGGATCAATTGTAACAGTTGGAGCAAAATTATCCTGCTGAATTATTGCAAGGTCCTTAATCTTTAAGTAACAGTAACTACTGTCTGTTCCCTGAGTTGTATCTTCGGTTGCATCCCAGAAAGTAAAGGAAACTGGACGTTTAGTAAGTTCTGTTAATGAAGAACCCTCGCAATCAGTAATTTTATCCTTAGGAACTACATATCTGTACTGGTGTTTTGTCTTACTTGTATAACTACTTGTTTCAAAAGTATCATCAGCCGCAGTGATTGCACTTGTATCTACTTCTTTGTAACAAGTTGCATCAGCCTCTTTTACTACTTTTGTTGTGGCATCTGTTTGTTCGCTGGCATTATCTGAGTAAGCAAGAGTAATACTATTACCATTTCCACCAACAAATTCTGCTACAAGAGCTAATTTATCAAGAACTCTAAAGCGTTTACCTGTAAAGTCAGCGGTGTTCATTTCGTATGAACTCTGTTCAGTAACAGCCTGACTTAAAATATCGTAAGTTGTAAATTCATTTGCGGCAAATTTTTCATCTGTATTTAAGTCTGTACCCAGCCAGAGTTTTGTAAGACGTGGTGCATTATTCTGAACTTTTGCCTTATATTCATTTGCAGAACAGTTACCGGCCTTATCAAATACAAATACGAAGAAACTACCATTTCCGTCTGGAATAAAGTTAGAACGGATTGAAGCATCATAAGTCCAGTTTGTCTGGCTCTTAATTACACTTTCTGGCATTCCATCACCATCATCTGTTGTATCAGAATATGGATCTGAATTATTTTCTGTATTGAATGAACCCTTTTCTGTTCCAGTGTTATCAATTACACGAGCATAAGGGAAGAATACATCATAAGAAGTTGCAGAAGGAACTTCGCTTTGTAAAGTAACAGCAGTTACTTTATCGTCTGTATCTTTTGTAACACCTGCAATTGTAAACCATGAACCGTTGATATAAACAACTCCAAGTTCATAAATATGACTTTCTGTTGAACCGGTAATTGTAATTTCACTTCCACTTATTGTTACTGAGCTTGGTTTGTAACCATAAAGATCCATTCCACCAAATTCTTTACTTGAAGCTGAAGTCAAATCTATTAATGTAGAATTCTTTAATGGGTCGTAAATACGTTTTACACTTCCGGAAGTTTCGTTTGCTGGTCTAAAGTAGAAGAAGAGGGTTCTTGCAAATCCTGAACCAGTGTCGCTTGCTTTTCCGCTGAGTGTAAATACATTATTGCTGTTTACAACGGTATTATTGGCAGCAGTTTCTAAAACCTTGTCTCCATTAAATGCGGTATATTCAATTGTTGGAGCCTGGTCATCAAAGTTAACATTGTAGTTACAGTATTTACTTGTTTCTGTAAGACTTTCTTTATAAGCAATAACCTGAATTGCAAGACTTGTAGGACTTGTACTTCCATCAGTTAATGGAATTGATACCTTGTAAGTATGAGTTCCAGCAACGTATCCACTATCAGTTGATTTTAATTCTGTGATATTTGCAGCAGGAACTTTTGTATTATTTGTTGCCTTGTTAAGTCCTTCTACACTTGAAGCAGTTACATACTGAACTTCCTTAATTCCACTCACATCAGAAATTAAAAGTACAAGATTATTCTTAATTCCACTTGCTGTAAGGTACATGTCAGATTCATAATTTCTTGAAGAAATTAAAGTTCCTTCACTGTTATAACTTTCGATTGTACCTGAGTTTGGAACTGTTGGAGTGTTGATATCAATTGTAAACTGTCTTGCCTGTGTCCAAGTTCCAAGTTTATTGTTGTTATCCATTGCAGCAAGTCTGTAACTTACATGATATTTTCCATCTTCGTAACGATTTTTGCCATCAATCTGAAGTTCCTTAAATTTATTGATTGTTGTATTCCAGCTTGCACTTCCGTTTACTTTAATACCCCAGAAATTATCATGAAGAGGATTTCCTGACGAATCTTTTGATTCTTCTCTTTCATCTGCAAAGGCATCTTTGTATTTAACACTAGCTGTATAATCTGGAGTTTTTTCTGCAGATGCTAAAGAAGTTTCGTCGAATAAATTTCCTGTAGAGGTACTTGAAACATAATCTGTGTAGATGTTATTTCCATCACTATCTTTTAAAGTCTTGAGGATAGTAATATCATCATCATCAAATTTCTTATCGTTATTTACATCAAGCTGAAGATAAACGGCACTTACAGAAACGTTATCGCTTGCAGAACCTGTAATCTGAATTGAACCACTCAAATTACTGTCTGCTGCTGGAGAAGTTGAACTTAATTCAACTATAGGTCTGTCCCCATAAGGATTGTACTTCATTGTTACAGATTCAAGAGCAACATTTCCTAAAGAATCTTCTACGTAAACATATACTGGGATTTCGTAGATTGTAGTTGAAGCTGTTGTTGTATGAGTAATATATGAGTAAGAATCCAAATCAGATTTACCATCTGTAATTTTTCCACTTGGAAGATTATCCAAAGCAAATTTCCAGCCGGCATTTGTACCTTTGTTGAGTTCTGTAAAGTCTGTTGTTGAATTTACCAAAGCAGATTTTACATCACTACCATCAGCTTTATTTCTTGTTTCATAAGCAGAATAATAAGTATTATCAAGAACAAGATATTTAACAGTTGTAATAGTAGAAAGTGAATCGCTTGCTGTACCACTTAAAGTTACACTTCCAACCTGAGTTTCGCTTGAAACAGGATTTTGGATTTCTACTTCTGGTGCAGTGTTATCAACTGTGATAGAAGTTTGTTTCTGACACTCAATTCCAGATCCGTCTGTAATTGTAATTGCAAGAGTAATTACACCTGAAGCAATTTTTGACAAATCAATTGGACAAGTGTAGAAAAGTTTATTCGTTGCATCATAAGCAGTACCACTTGTAGAATTAGTAGAATCAAGTACATAGCTATCGCCAGACTTTTTAATTGCTATTGTTACAGGTGCAACTGGTGCTGTACCAGAGCCGTTGTCAAACTTATAAACTACAGACTTAATTCCATTTGTATCTTTTGCAAAAATTCCAAGCATTACATATTTTTTACTTTCTCCACCTACAAGATTTGTTGTACCCATTTCAGCAAATTCTACGCCTGTGCCATTGTAAGCAAAAGTATTATTTGAAGAGGCAATTGTTGGCTTTCCAACAGTAGCAGGAGATGAATCTGAAATATAAGTAATTACACTTTCATTATCTTCAGTTTTTTCGCTACCTGTAGAATCTTTGTAAGTAATCTTAGGCATTTCAAGAACTTTAGAATTTTTACCTGTCCAGAATTCACCACCGGCTGTGTCTTTTACATAAATGTAGATTGATTTTTCGCCGTCATCAGAATCTGCAGGGGTATAAGTAAATGAACCTGAGCCATATTCCAAAGTTCCTGTCTGTTCGTAGGCAGTCCAAGCCGCAGAAGTTGTAATTGCTGTAGAAGAAATCTTAAATTCTTCTATTCCGTCATCATCAGAAACTGTACCACTCACAGAAGCAGAGTATTTAATTAATGCGCCTGTCAATGTATCCAGTGTAGAGAACTTAACCACAGGTCGGTCTGAATCAAGATCAATATTGAATGAATAATAACCCTGGGCAGAACTTGAAGCCTTTTTAATTGCACTTGGATCAATATTGCAGTTTCCAGCCTCGTCATAAGCTACTGGCAATAAATAGAAGGCAGCCATAGAACTGTCCCCAAGTAAATCATTTAGTTTATAAGATTCAATTTTCCAGCTAAAGATTTCTGAAGCTTTTGCTCCATAAACGTGGGTGGCATCACTTTTTGTAGAATCGCCTGCACTTGTAATTAATTTTATGAGTTTCCAGTTACCTGAAGTTTCAGATTCAGGAAGACTTGTTGGCACAGAAGTAACTTGCGAAACTGTCTTATCTTTTACTGCGTAGTACCAGAGGGCTATAGAAAGAGGAGTATTATTTTCTTCTACAACACCACTAATATTAATTGTTCCATTTAAAGTTCCACCATCTGATGGACTTGTAATCTTACTTGAAGGAGCTTCTTTATCAATCTGTAATTCAAATTTATAAGAATCGTTTAAGTTTCCAGCTTTATCTGTAACTTTTATATAAACTGTACTATCACTTGTTAACTTAGCTTTTGGAATAGTAATTGTCCAAGTAGAATCTTCTGTGTCTGGATTATCAACAGCTATATCAATTGAAGTTCCAGAAACAACGTTGATTTTTTCAACTCCAGAAGCATCGTCAGCATATTTTCCACTAAGAACAATATCAGATGCCCCGTTAGAAAGAATTGTACTTGGTAAAGCCTGTGATTCAATTTTACCGCTAGAGTATTTAATTTCAGATAAGGTTGGTTTTTCTTGATCAATAAAGATATTTAAGGTTACAGGATCACATTCGTTTCCTGCATTATCTTTAGCCCAAATCTTAACTTTATTGGCCTGTGAACTAACAACAAAATCACCTATATAGAAACTCAAAGATTCATATTTTTTGTCTGTTGATTTTGAAGGTTTGAGAGAATTTGTAACTGTAGAATCTGTAAATTCTTCGCCTGCTTTTGCAAACTGGTAGTATACATATTCAATTCCAGAACCAGATGCTGAACTGTCTTCAAAGTATTCAATGCGAATTTCTGGATTTGTTGTATTAAACCAAGGATGACCCTCATCACTTGAAATCAAATCACTTACATCTTCATTTCCAACTTTTGATGTTCCTGAGTCTACATCACTTTTTTTATTCCAAACTGGAGCGGTTGTATCAATTGTTGTAGTGTAAGTTTCAGAAACTTCGTTATCAAGCTGATCTGTAGCAGTAACTTTTATTGTATAAGCACCTTGAATATTCTTTGGAAGGTTATAAGACCAAGTTTGAGAATCTGTATAAACACCTCCGGTTTCAGGCTTTGTAACAAAATTACTTGTTGAGTCTGTAAATCCGGCTGGGCCTGTAACTTCTATTTCAAAAGCTTTTAGATAAGTTTCTGTTACACTTCCTGTAATTAAAACATCCTTGTTGTAATAAGCTTCAAGGGCAGTAGTTTCTTCATTATTTACTTTTGTAAGTCCAATTACAGGTCTGTTGTAATCGGCAATAAGTTTAATTGCAGTAACAGCTGATTCATTTCCAACATTATCAACTGCCTTTACAAGAACTGTGTAATCTCCTTCTGGATTTGTTCCAGTGGTAAAGTCAAGTTTTACTTTCCAGTTTGTAGAACCTGCACTATCCCAATCCTGAACCATATTATTTTCTGTAAGAGAAGTTACATGGTTCTTTGCAACAGCGTAGAATACTTCACTTAAACCAGAACGTAACTCTGTATTAGTATTTGTATTATCATCTGCACTACCTGTAATTGTAAGAACTTTATTTGCGTCAAAATAAGTAGAAGTACTTGTAGAAACATTTGTAGAAGTAAGTTTTACCTGTGGTTTATCAAGGTCAAAAATATATTTAATTTCTTTTGATTCTTCCAAACCGTAAATATTTTCTGCGGCAAGAATTCCAGTTACTTTTTGACTCGCAGAAGGTTTGTCAACTGTAATTGAAGCAGCCCCTGCTTCAAGGCTACCGTAAGTTTTTACATCTTCACTTCCACGGGTAAAGAGAGAACTTTCATTTCCGTCATTTTCTTTCCAGGTAATCTTAGAAATTGCATTTCCACTTGCTGTTACCAGATAAGGAATCTTAAAGGCTTTATTTGTGAAGTAATATTCATTTGAGTCTTTTTTATTATCTTCAAGCTGATTTGTATAAGTGATTACAGGTTTTACACTGTTAATTGAACCGCTTTCAGAAGTTACTGAGTTTCCAGCCTTATCACTTACCTTAAAGTAATAAGTATTTTCTGAACCACTTGAACTACTCAATTTGCTTGAAGGTACTTCAAAGATGTATTTAGTATAAGTAATATTTCCATTTACAAGAGTTTTTGAAGTATCTTCAATAGTTTCTGTGGTTGGAGTTATTTCTTCTGTAATTCCATTTAATACCAGTTGAACTTTGTTAATTCCACTACCAGTAACTTTACTTGTTACATTATTTTCAAATTTCAAATCATCTGTAACGACAACATAAAGAGAAAGTGTGCTGGAACCCTGAGAATCGGTTACTGTCTTTGAACCAATACCATCATCTGCTTTAATTGTTGGTTTAACACTATCAAGAGTAACTTTTAGTGAATTACTATGAGCGTTATCAGTAATTATAGATACATTCTGGGCTTCATCTCTTGCGGCAAAGTAAATTGTATAAGCATTACCTTCATTAAATGAATTGTCAGAGAAATCAATATTTGCAACCCAAGTAGAAGCACCTTCATTTTTCTTTGAAATTACAGCCTTCTGCCAAGTATCATCAATTACATAAGCACCCTTTGAATTTTTCTGAGGTTCTGTTGTTGTGGCAATGTAGTAAAGATTATCTTCAAGACCACTGTCATTGTCGCCCTTTACTTTTACGCCTTCATCATTTTCATCGGTAAAGTCAATTACATCACCACGAACTGTATAAAGTTCACTCTTACTTGCGTATTTTTGTGAATCATCAACAGTATATTCTTCCCCAGAAATTTCTGTGATTTTAAAGGTTGGAGCATTTGCATCAATTTTCCAGGTAAATTCTGCCGCGGTTTCCTGACCATAAATATCCGATGCAACTACATAATATGTTCCGCCTTTATCATTTGTTGTTACTGAATAAGTCCAAACTAAAGTACTTGTATCAAGACTAGCCTCGCCAACTTTATCGGCAACTAAATATTTTGCAACACCATTTTCCTTTGTCTGTTTTGAATAAATCTTAACTGTGGCTTCTACATCATCAACTTTACCAGTCAAATTAAATGAAGAATTTGCGGCCTGATAAGCACCACTTGTAGTTGAAACAGAAAGATTTGGAGCACCATTATCAACAGCAATCAGGAATGGACCTTTTTCTACATAATTATAACCTGTTGAGTCCTGCTGATTATCTTTTACCAAAACTTTAACTCTGTAAGTACCTTCTGCACTTGGTAACTGCTGCTTAAAGTTGTAAGAAGTCTTACCATTTACATTTACAGTTTTAGTTGTTGTATTTGTACTTGTTTCGCTTTCCCAAGTAACTGTATTTCCAGCCTGATATTTGAATATAATTTTATCAATTCCATCATCATCAGAAATTGCAGCGTTAAGCATATTATTCGAAACAGAACCGAATACATTATTTTCGCTGTTTAAATCCCCTGAATTTTTAATTTCTATATCTGCATTTTGGAATTCAATTACAGGAGCATCTGTTGTCTGATCTACATAAACCTCTTTACGTTTTGTTCCAACATTTCCAACTTCATCAACTGCTCTTAAATCTAAATAATACTTTCCAGAAGTTAATCCAAAGTTTGTAGTTGTATCAAATTTAGACAAAGTTATAGAAGAAGCGGCATCAGAATAAGGTATCCAAGTTTTGTCTTCATCGTCTAAAGCTTTCTGGTCAAAAGAATATTCAACTTTTGGCTTCATTGTAAGATTGTCTGTTACACTTGTCTTAATAGTGATTTTTCCGTTTACATATTCTTTAGTATCACCATCTTTTGTAACTGCAGGGGTAAAAGAATAATCGTTGTCATTATCTGAAAATTTTGGAGCCTGGGTATCAATTGTTACAAGAACAGAATCTGACCCCTGAACACCAGCATTTACAAGTTTAGCAATTACATAAAGGGCAAATTCTGTATCTGCAGGCATGCTTCCATTTTCTGCAATTGCTTCTTCAATTTTTTCTTTTGTAAGAGTGTATTTAAATGAGGTTGTCCACTTTTGATTACTTGTATTTGGCTTACTTACTTCAAATCCACCTTGATTTGCTGCTTCTTTATCAATATCTGCAGAAGTTGTAATTAAGCTTGCGGTTGTATTTCCGTTTTCATCTACTTCGTCAGGATTTCCAATGTAAACATAGAATCTTAAAGTATCTGGGAAGTATTCAATTGCACCTTCCATTGAAATATCTTCCTGCATAATCTTAAGTGTTGATTTTGCAGTCTGACCCTGAAGTTTTTTAATTTCGATTGAAGGGGCTGTTGTATTTGAAGGCATAAATTTAATGGCGTAAAGATTTGCACCATTTGTAATTACGTTACCCTTTGTATCTGTTCCATTAACTTTTATGATGTAATAATTTCCAGTGTTTAATTTTCCTTCTTCAAAATCTGTAGAACGGATAATTGCTTCAAGAGCGTAAGTTGTACCCTGAGAAGTAACTGTAATATTTTCGCTGGCAATATCAATTTCGTTTGAAATATTTCCGCTTGAATCCTTAATTATTTCTCCGGCGTCATTACACTGAATAAGTGTAATTCCAAGGGTATCTTTTTTAATTAAATAACCATCCAAACCATGAGAAACAGTAATATTTAATTTACCTTTATCTTTGAATTCATAAATTCCAGTGTTATCTACAACTCTATTCAATTCGCCAGAAGTACCTTCTTTAAAAGTTGAATATCCGGCAATTGTAAATGAAGGGTTGTTTGCTGGATTCAAGGTAAAAGAAGATCTGGATTTTTTTAAGCTTTCTTTTTGATTGTACCAGGTTTTATAATATTCGCTTACCTCGTCTAAACTTGTTTGACCATTTAAGATTGAGTAGGCTTCTTTTTCTTTAAATGACTCGGTTGATTCTGAAAAGATGTCTTCTACATCAGAACGCAAATAGAAGGTTTCGGAAACGTTTCCTCTATCTCCCTCTTCTGCTGGTACCTTACGGGCAGTATCAAAAATTTTAATTTTACAATAGTAAGATTTTGTTACATCTTTATCTGTTTCGCCATAGAGTTCTGTATAAAGCTGACTCTGGTAAGATGCAACTGTATCATCAATTGTTGTACCTTTTACTTTAAGGGTTGTAGTGGCAAGTTCCTGCTCATTTTCATCATAGAATTCAACTTCAATTTCGCTTACTCCACTGTCATCTGAATAAGCACCTTTGATATTGAATATTTTACCAAAAGAAGCAAGGGTTACCCCTGGAGTTCCAATATCGTCGGTTGTAGAAGGAGAAGTAATTGTTAAAATTGGACTTGTATTATCAATACTAAAAGTCTGAGTTACTGCCCCAGTCTGATCATAAGTATCGTAAACTGTAATTGTTGCAGTGTAGTTTCCATCTGGAATTGCTGTACTGCCATCTTCGTTTACAGGATAAACTTTACAAGACCAAGTTCCTTTTGTTTCATCACTATTATCTGTAAGCTTAGTTGTTGCTGAAAAAGGACCATAGGATTTTTTTGTAGAAAGATTATCTAAAGTAACCTCTACTTTTTGAATCCTTAAATCGTCTTCCCAGCTTCCTGACAAAATAAATGAATCCCTAATCTGAGATTTTGCCAGTGGGTATTCAATTTCGATTGTAGGAGGAACTGTATCAACAGCTTCGCCAAGACCAATTTTACAAGCTGAAAAAGCTAATAAAACCACAACAAAAATTGATAAAAGATTGTAAACAAATTTTTTCATATTCCCTTCTTACTTTTTGTTTATTTTCAATTATTAAAATTTCAACTCTCCTCTAAATAAAATAATTTTACTCAGAGAATTTTTTTAAAATTTTTTTACACTTTATTATCGGTAGATAACCCTCTTTTTATTACTCAAAGCATGCTGTATTAATAGTGTTTATATAGAAGAAATTGATAAGTTGTTTTGACGAACAAGCTAAGTGGACTTATTAACTTATTGTTATATTTATTATAAAACTGAAAATTTTTATAAGCAAATTTATTATGTACCCAAAGTTAAATATGGGTTAAAATCCTTAGTATGAACAAGAAAAAGTTATCCCTAAATCAAATTGTATTTTTATCATCTGGAATTACAGCCCTGATTATTGCAATCACCCTGTTAATTATTTTTGCTCTTACCTACAGACCTTCTATTGCCTTTTACAAAGTTCCGGACCAGGTAAAAAAAGCTCTCTATGACTATATAATTCAAAATACAAAAGAAAATTACAGATTTATTGAATTAGATTCTTCTGTTCCTCTTTCAAAACAAAGTAAAAAATTTGCAAGTGCATCTTTTATTTTTGTAAATCAGGATTGTGATTCAAAAGAATTTGCCCAAACTTCTTCAAAAATTAAGTCTTTACCTGTGGATTTAACTTCAAATATCCCAGATTCGGTTCAAAAATCACTTACAATAAAGAAAAATGGGGTAAAATACCTTCCAATCCTTTATGATTTTTACCAGATTGATGTTAATTATGAAAACTTTCAAAAAAGCCCTGTAAAAAATATTAATTACTGGCAGGACTTAGTAGATTTTTTATACAGCCAGAAAGCTTCTATAAAAACTCCTTTGATTTTTGATGGTGGGGACAGTCCCTGTGCAATAGATATTTTTGGAATGATTTTAGAATCGGCCAGCAGCCCGGAAGAATATTCCCAGCTTTTAGACAAGATTTACGATATTTATAAAAATCAAAGCGATAATTTAGAAAACTTTGCCCAGGAATTTACTCAACTTATAAATTCAAACGAAGCCTGTATAAAAAGCAAAGATAAAATTAAAGAATTAATTCAAAGTGGTATTTTAGACAAAAGCATTTTACAATTCGAAAGGGGTAGTTCTGTTAGTCTTGCGGGGACTAATTCCTGCGCCGCCCTTATTACAAAACTTTCGGATCACAGAAAAATTAGTCACTCTGTAATTAGAAATTACAAGTCAATTTATTGTCCATCATACCCAGATAATTTTAAGAGAAAATTTGCAGCGCCGGAAATTGCCCTGTTATGTCTTAAAAAATCTAAGAAAAATATTTTGCTGGCAGAAAAATTAATTAAAAGTGGACAGTCAGAAATCTCAACAAATGGGGGTCTGTCCCCTGTTGATAAAAACTGTACCCCTTCGGATTTACAGGCCGACGATGTAAGATATTGGATTGCCGCTTCGAGTGGTCCACTTTTACCTTTAAGTGCTGCCATCCCAGATGATAAATTCCAAAAAGAAGCCGCTCAAATCCTTTACAAATTTGATTAACAATTTACAAAAAATTAATAAGTAGCCCGGAAGATAAAAAAAAAGGGGATGTCCAATAAGTAAATAATGCGGTGGTTGAGCTTGTCGAAACCACCACATATAGTGTAAATGGTCATTTCGACAAGCTCAATGACCACAGTGCCAAATCTTATTGGACATCCCCTTTTTAATAGAAAATCATACCTTATTTTTAAATGTATTATTCTTTTACACCACCTGCTGTAGCACCACTAATAATATACTTAGACAAGAACAAGTAAACTATAATAAGTGGAACTACTGCCATTGTAAGGAGGATGTATACAATAGCCGCATCAAAGGATACGTAGTCAGCGTATCGGGCTGAGTTGATTACCAAAGGTACAGTCCATAAAGATTTTTTATCGATAATCAAGTTAGGAATAAAATAGTTGTTCCAAGAAGATACGAAAGCAAAGATTGCCTGAACTGCAATTGCAGGTTTCATCATAGGAACTACAATTCTATTAAAGGTCATAAACTCATTACAGCCATCTACACGAGCCGCTTCTACAATTGAGAATGGAAGAGTTGCTTCCATTGACTGATACATATAGAAGAAAACTACCGGAGCCGCAATTGCAGGTACAATTAAGGCAATGTAATTGTTTGTAAGATTTAATCTGGTCAGTAATTTAATAAATCCCAGGGTACTTACCTGTGTTGGAACCATCATAACTGCAAGAATAAATCTAAAACAGAACTTCTTACCCTTAAAGTTGTACATATAAACACCATAAGAAGTCATAGCACTAAAGTAAGTAGTACACAAAGCTGTAAGTGAAGCAACAATAATACTATTTAACATACTCTTAAGGATTGGGTAGTTTTTAGCATAGTTTACAACTGGTGAAAATTTTAAATTTGAAATTACTCCAGACCAGAATGCAGATCTTGTTTCCTTATCGATTGATAAGTTTACAAAGTTTCTCCAGAAACTAGCACCAGGTAAGGCACTAAATCCACGCTGAATCTGAGCATGTGAACGGGTAGCATTAATAATCATTACATAGAAAGGAAATAATGATAAAAATGCGAGTAAAATTAAAACAATGTAACAAAGAATTCTTCTTATTGTAAGATTCTTACTTTGACTTTTTACTTGTTCCATCTTCTTTCCTCCTATCTCTTATTTGTGTACTTAGACATTGTTGTTTTATAAACAATTCCACTGAGTACGGCTGTTACAGCAAATACAAGTACCGAAGTTGCACCCGCAGGACCGTAGTTCTTATTTTCAAGGTGTCGGTTCAATTTCATAATAATTGTCATAGTTGTACGGTTTGGAGTACCATCACCTTTTGATAAAATCTGTGGAACATCAAACATCTGAATACCACCAATAAGTGAAGTAATCAAAACATATACAAAGATTGGTAAGAGTAATGGGATTGTAATCTTAAAGAAAATCTGAAGTGGTGTAGCACCGTCAATACGAGCGGCTTCAAATAAACTATTATCAATTCCCATAACACCAGCCATAAGAAGGATTGTTGTATTACCGTACCACATTAAGAAGTTCATGGTAGCGATAATTGTTCTAGTCCATCCTGTATAACTAAAGAATCGAATCTGTTGCATTGGACTTGCATCAGAAGAAAGGGTTTCTGAAATCATAGAAACATATTTTAATACATCAGGAGATGTATAAGAATCTCTGAAGATTTGAACGGCATTTTCGCCTACCCCGTTGATAAACTTAACGGCTGTAGATAAATCCATTCCCTGAGGAACAACAACTGACTTCAAATAATCAACAACGGCTGAAGATGCATTAATCAAGATGTAATCATTTGGATTACTTTTAGTAAATCCATCTAATATTGAAAGTGCTTTGTTAATCATTCCAGCACAATTTGGCATATTTGTCCTATCAATGGAACTAGTAACAATACTGCTAATAGGACCTGCTGGAGAGAACAATGCAAAGAACAGCATTGAGAAAGCAGCAGCCATGATAAGATTAGGCATATATATAACAGTCTTAAAGAACTGTTGACATTTCAATCTTAATTCTGTGTTTGTAAACCAAACAGCTAATATTAATGATATTAAAATCTGTGGAACAAAACCCATAATCCACATAACAAGGGTGTTCCAGAAATATTTTGCAAGATTATCTTCTGCATTAAAGATACCTACATAATTCTTCAATCCAAACCAGTTTGGTCCAACTTCCATCAAACCAACACGGTAATATTCAAAGAAACTATAATAAACAGTAGTTAAAAGTGGTATCAAAGAAAAAATAATGTAAACAATAAAAAATGGAGCAATGAAGAAATATCCCCATCGGTCATATTGAACGGTCTTTCGTCTTCTTGATTTTTTTGTAATTTTAGGAGCTTTTTCAAGTTCAACTTTAGATTCAGACATAAAAATCCTCTCAAAAAATAGGGGGGCAATTATTTAAATAACAGCCCCCCTTTTAATATTCAGTACTTTATAAATTATTTAGAAAGGTTTGGATAAGTTTCCTGAATAGAAGTATAGAAGTTAGCCCATGCTTCATCTTCAGTTACCTGTCCTTCGAAGTAATCTTTCATAGCTGACTGAAGTTTTTCTGTCATACCCTGATCGTACATAGAGATGTTACTCTTGTCGATAGAAGCAGCAGACTGGATGAACAATGCCATATGGTTCTGTCCACCAAGGAATTCATTCTTGTAGTCAGAAGCAGCAACAGCTTTCATAGCAGTTTCGTTGTTAGCGAAGTCACCTGTTTCTTTAGCAAGTTTTTCCATAACAGCAGCATCACAAGTTAATGTGTACATAATTTCTTTGATTAAAGAAACGTTGTCTGATCCTGCAGCACCACAAATCCAAGTTCCACCCCAAGAGAATCCCTGTGGTCCTTTTGTGAATGCCCAGTCACCGAATGCTGAACCTTCATCATGTGGCATACAGAAATCGATGAACCATGCTGGAGCGAAATATCCGAATACATGACCATCAGCCATCATACCCTGTGTTGATTCTGAAGACCAGAGTGAAGCTTTATTGTTATATCCTTTTTCAGAATATTCTTTTGTCTGTTTTACCCAAGCTTTGATATTATCATCAACAATAATCTTGTTGTCTTTTACCCATGGAGTTTTTACGTTGTCAGAGAATACACGGAATGCATCATCGTATCCTGAGAGCATGTAATAACCAGCAGCCTTCATCTTAGCAGCAACTGCATCGAATTTAGCCCAGTCATCAATAGCTTTCTGTACTTCTGCTGGATCGTCAGTACCAAGAACTTCTTTAGCATATGAACGACGATAGATAAATCCACCTGGACATCCCTGCCAAGAAACACCTTTCAAAACACCTTTAGAATCAGTCATGATATCTTTTGTATATTTGAACTGATTAGCAAGGTCAGCATCTGTTAATCCAATTTCTTTCTTTACATCAAGAGTGTAGTTTGTATCAACATATTTCAAAGCATAGTCAGCTTCAACAAGGAAAATATCAACTTTTTCATCAGCTGGAGCTTTTGACTGTCCAAGAAGAACTTCGTCAAGTTTGTTCTGGTAAGCATTATTAGCATTTGGTGTCTGAATAAAGTTTACTGTTACATCACCTAACTTTTCTTTTGGGAAATAATTATTGAAACGTGAAGAGAATTCATCGTTCCATACATAAATATTAAGCACTTTACCATCTGTTCCTTTTTTTGCTTTAGAACAAGACATTAAAGCTAATACTGAAGCTACAGCTAATGCTGCTGCTATAAACTTTTTCATACAATTCCTCCTATTCTTAAATGGTATGAAATTCTTAATTTCAGCGCTGTGGTAAGAAAAGTTACTACAACGTTGTAGTTAACACTATAACTCATTACCCTTATTTGTCAATAAAATTCATCAAAATTTACTAAAAAAACAAGTAATTGGGTCAAATAATTTAATTATTTTTTTTCCTTTTCACTTTTCTCTATATGGATTATTTTTTTCGTGTTATAATTTTTCTATTATGGAAGTATTTCTTGGCATACCGGCAGCCGATGGAACAGGAATCGGAACTGCTTTTGTTATTCCTGACCCTGTAAAGCGTGCTATACCCCAACATCATATAAGTATTGATCACTTAAATAGTGACTGGCAGAAATTTGAACTTGCCGTTGAAAGCGTTGTTCTTGAATTAAATCAGAAATTAGACTCTCTTTCTAAAATTGACAAAAGAGATAAAGCTCAAAGAGAAGTTTTTGAAACTTATATCCTTATGCTGGAAGATCCGGTTTTTAGACAGGAAATTCAGGATTTTCATAAAAATGAGCTTTTTAACATTGAATATACAATTCAGTTTAAGGCAGAAGAATATGCAACAAGATTAAAACAGGCAGGTAACTATTACCTTTCGGAAAGAGCTAAAGATATTACCGATGTATTTGATTTAGTTCTGGATGAAATGCTTGATATCCACCCTTTTGATATAAATCTTGTTCCTGACGGGTCGGTAATTTTAGCTACCTCTTTAAATTCTGCAGATACAATCATTCTTTCAAAAAGAAAAATTGCGGGCCTGGCTTTAAGTGAAGGTGGAGTTTCTTCTCACGTAGTAATTCTTGCCCGTAACTATGGAATACCTACTGTAGTTGGATTGGAAGCCATCAATAAAAAAGTAAAAAACGGAGAAACCGTTATTGTTGATGGAAAATCTGCTGAAATCCTTATTAGCCCTGACAAAGATACAATCCAGGAATATAAATTAAAAATTCAGCAGGAATATAAACATAAGGTTGAATTAAAGAAATTCCTTGATAAACCTGCCGTTACAAAAGATGGAACCAGATTCACTCTGATGGCAAATATTGGAACTCCCGAGGAAGCAAAAATCGCCCTTGATGAAGGTGCAGATGGAATTGGCCTTTTCCGTACAGAATTTTTATATATGTCGCAAAACGGAGCGTCTTTAAATGCCGCAGCCCGTTCTTTTAGTGAAGAAACTCAGTTTGAAGCCTACAAATATGTACTTGAAACTATGAAAGATAAACCGGTAACTATTAGAACTTTGGATGCCGGTGGTGATAAATTAATTAACTCTGTTGATATTCCAATTTTTGACGAAAAAAATCCTCTTATGGGACTTAGAGCAATAAGACTTAGTCTTGTAAGTCAAAATGTATTTAAAACTCAATTAAGGGCTTTGTTTAGAGCGGGAGTTTACGGAAATCTTAAAATTATGTTCCCTTTAATTACCAGCGCAGATCAGGTTGAAAAAAGTCTTGCTCTGGTAGAAGAAGTAAAAAAAGAACTTGATTTTGAAAAAATCCCTTACAAGGCAGATATTCCAATTGGAATTATGATTGAAACCGCAGCGGCAGCCTTAACCAGTGATTGTCTTGCCAAATTCAGTGATTTTTTCAGTTTAGGAACAAACGACCTTACCCAGTACACTTTGGGTGTGGACCGAGAAAATCCTCATGTTTCCAGCCTTTACAATGAATTTAATCTTGCAGTTTTAAGACTTATTCAAATGACAATAAATACTGCAAACGAAGAAAATATTCCAATTTCTGTCTGTGGTGAAATGGCAGGAAGAGCCGACAGTATTATGGTTTTGGGTGGAATGGGTATTCGTGAATTAAGTATGAGTCCAACACTTATTTCTGCAACTAAAGAATTGCTTTCGCGTTTTACAATTCAGGAACTTGAATGTATTAGTGCAAAACACTTGAACAATGTCTGGGACGAGTGGAAGAATTAAGATTTTTTCTATATAATTTCTTGAATTACAGGATTTTTTATGGGTAAAAAGAAAGCAAAACCGGACTTTTCACGTCCAAAAGAGGAAATTCTTAAAGAAAAAGAAATTCCTACTGAAGAACCAGATTTTATTGAAGTAAAAAGCACAGCCGATGGCGTTACTATTGCAAGTGACGGTTCAATTTCGGTTAGTGGAGATATTGATCCTCAGGATGCTGAATACGAAGGACTTCCACTTGTAGTTATTGCAGGCCGTCCTAACGTTGGAAAATCAACTCTATTTAACAGATTTTTACACAGAAGAATTGCAATCACAAATAATCAGCCAGGTGTTACTCGTGACCCGGTTGAAGCAACAGCAATTTTAAACAATAAGCCAGTTCATTTAGTAGATACCGGTGGTTATAAATTAACCCGAGACCTTGGCAGTAAAGAAGCAGAATTAGATGATTACGTTGTAGAACGTTCCCTTGATATGATTGAAAAAGCAGATGTAGTAATTCTTTTACTTGATGCCGAAGAAATCACCGGGGAGGACGAAGAATTTATTCTTAAGATGAGACCTTACTGGAATAAAATGATCGCGGCTGTAAATAAAACTGAAGGCGGCAAAAACGAAGCCGAGGCTTGGAATTATGCAAAGTACGGTTTTAACGAACTGATTTTTATTTCGGCAGAACATGGCGACAGAATCGGAGACCTTACAGATTTAGTTACAAAACGCTGTGATTTTTCAAAGGTAAAAGTTTTATCTTCGGACCGCCCTATTAAAATTGCGATTTTAGGAAAACCAAATACCGGAAAATCTACACTTTCCAACCGTTTAACTCACTCTGAAAATTCTATTGTTTGCGATTATGCAGGAACTACCAGAGATGTTGTTGAAGGGGAATTTGAATATGGCGGAAAACACTTTAAGGTTTTGGATACCGCCGGAATTAGAAGAAAGGCTAAAGTTACAGATGATGTTGAATATTATTCTGTAAACCGGGCAATCAAAACTCTGGATGAATGTGACCTTGTTTTCCTTTTGATTGATGCCATGGAAGGACTTGCAGAACAGGACAAAAAAATCTGTTCACTTGCCTTTGAAAAAGGAAGAGGAATTATTTTTGTTCTAAATAAATGGGATTTAAAAGAAGAACAGGGAAATAAGGCAATTAAAGCCGTAAAAGAATGGATGAACATTATGTTTGCCCACATGGATTTTGCCCCAATTCTTCCTTTGAGTGCTCTTGAAGGCAAAGGTATAAAGGATTTATTAAACACTGCAATCGAAATGTACCAGCAGCTTACTAAAAAGATTGAAACTTCTGCCTTAAATAATGCTTTACAGGACTGGTTGGACAGATATCCGCCACCAGCAAGTAAAACAGCCCACTTTAAGATTCGTTATATGACCCAGACAAGTACAAATCCTGTTACTTTTATGCTTTTTGCTACAAAACCAGAAGTTGTACCAGAGCCTTATATAACTTACCTTAAAAACAGGATTCGAGAAGATTTAGGCTTTGACCACATCCCTGTACAATTGGAAATGAAAGGTTCCAGAAGTAAATGGGAAGACAGAAATAAATAAAATTAAATAAAAGAGGAGGATAAATTGACTTACACAATTGGCGACGTAGAAGAATTGACTGGTGTAAAGGCTCATATTCTCCGTTACTGGGAAGAAGTAATTCCTGGTTTTACACCACAAAAAGATGCAGGCGGAAGAAGAATTTATTCCCAGCATGAATTAGATTTAATCTTCCGCTTAAAATATTTAATTACAGAAAAAAAATTCACTGCAGAAGGCGCCGGCCAGCAGATTTTAGAAGAAGCTCAAAGTGTGCAGGATAACATAGAAATTATCAGGGCCATAAGAGAAACTAAATCTTTACTTACTCAGATTTACATGAAAATTAAAGACTTAAAATAATCCGGCAAATTGTTTTTATAGGTATTGTAATGGGCGAAAAATTTTACGAAAAATTCACTGCGAAAAAAGATGATGGTAAGAAGAATTCTAAAAAAAATTCTAAAAGAGATTTAAATAAATCTTTTGCTGGTGATAAAAGAGAAAAGACTTGGGAGCCTAAAAAAAGCCAGAAGAAAATTGACAATTTTGCGTCCAAATCAAAAGGCGATGTAAGCAGGGTAAAAAAGGGACAGGGAATAAAAGCAAACCATACTAAAGAAAAATTTTCCTATCAAATTAAAAATTCCCTCTTTGCCGCAAAAAAACTGGAAGAAGCTTCAAACAACATTCTCTTAAATTTTGACAAAATAGTTCAAAGCCTGCGCCCAATGAATAGTAAACAGGCCCAGCAATTACCAGAAAACATCAAGGAACTTTCTCATCAACTTACAGACCAGAGAGCCAGCCGACGTCTTGGTTATATGAATGAAAAAGTTCAGTTAAGTGCTTATGTAAATTATTATACCTGGTGGAATCTTGTAAGACTTACAAAACTTTTTTCAAATCTGCCGGAAAAATCTTTTCCAAATAAGGATTGCCTTTGTTTAGATTTAGGAAGCGGACCTTTAACTCTTGTTACTGCCCTTTGGCTTGCCCGCCCGGAATTAAGAAAACTAAATCTTACCTGGTACTGTCTTGATTTGTCTTCAAACTCAATGGCTTTTGGCGAAGATATTTATCTTTCGATTGCGGCAAAAACTGGGGATGGACATCACTGGAATATCATAAGGGTAAAGGGGTCTTTTGGAACTTCAATTAAAGAAAAAGTAGATTTTCTTACCTGCGCAAATATGTTTAATGAATTGGATCAGAATAGTGATATGCCACCGGAATTTCAGTCTAAAAAATATTTTGACCAGCTAAAAAATTATGCCAGTCCAGAAGCAAAATTTCTTTTAGTTGAACCGGGAATTCCAAAGGCAACCAGAACTATTGCACTTTTGAGAGAAAGATTTGTAAAAGACGGTAAAGAATTAATTTCCCCTTGCCCTCAGGCTGATAGCTGTCCTATGAATGGATTTAAGGCTTACACAGGAAGTCAGAATAAATGGTGTAATTTTTCTTTTGCAACAAACGACGCCCCGGAAAAACTTCTTAAATTATCGGAAAAGGCAAAACTGCCAAAGGAAAGGGCTACTTTGATTTTTATTTCTATTGCCCCAATGGATAAGGGCCTGGAGGGGGACAGTTCCCTAAGCTCTCTGGGAAATTCAAAAGAGCAGAAGCTTTTAATTAGAATTACTTCGGATCCTTTTAGAATGCCGGGAAATAAGACTGGCTACTATGCCTGTTCAAAATTAGGATTAACGCTTGTGATTGTAAATAAGGCTTTCAATTTTGAAGAAGTGGAAAAAAATGATACTTTTACCAGCGGAGATTTGCTTGAGGTTAAAATAAAAAGCCCGGACTTCCAGCTTGAAAAAGATGAAAAATCCGGTGCTTTAAAAATTGAATTAGAATAAATTATAGCCAGCCGATTAAAGCAACAACCCAACCAGCAACAATCATATACAAACCAACAAAGGCATGTTTAAGGGCGCCTTTTCCAACTAACTGAGAAATTGCAGAATTGTTGAAAGCTACAAAAATAAGAATTGCGCCAACCAAAATCAAAAGCAAAGTTATGCACTTTAAAAGTCTTGCCTTATTTAATTTAAGGAAGCTGAATAAAACACCTGCAGCAGCACCAATAAAAATAAAAAGTGCTCCGAGTGATGTAAGAACATCTCTGTTGAAATTAATAAAATTCCAGCCTGTTGTTTTTCCAGCTACAATTTTACCAGTAATTGGATTTTTCATAAAAAATAATGGTAAACAGAAGCCAACTGCAACTAATACCATTCCAAGTAAATATAAAAGATTTAATGATTTACTTTTTTTTGCCATTTTTTTATAACCTCTCTTAAAAAATGTTATTTAATTTTATCATAAGGTATTTAGAAAATAAACTATCTTGATATAAGAAAATATTAAGTCTTGCTATTAAGAAAAACTTGTTAAAGTGTGACAATTTTTCCCTAAGTGTCATCCAAAAAATTAATTATTCTTGAAATAAGTTAGCATTCTGATTTATATTAAGGTTATGTACATTTTTGTTTTATTATCTTTTGTACTGTCTCTTTGTTTTATGCCACTTATTATTAAGTTTTGTAAAAAGAGAGAATTGTACGATTATCAGAGTTCAAGAAAGATTCATTCGGGTAATATTCCTAGAATTGGTGGAATTGGTATTTTTGCTTCTTTTATTATTTCCACAGTGCTTTTTTTAGCATTAACTCAGAGAATTAGTATCTGGGACAATCTTCCTATTCTTGTTGCGGCTCTTATTATTTTTACCTGCGGAATTATTGATGACTTAAAAAATCTTCCTGCCCTTGTAAAATTATTATTCCAGTTACTGGCTGTTACAATCGTTACTTTTAATGATTATAGATTCACTCAAATTTTTGGCTGGCACTTACCTACAATCTTAAGTTACATCCTTACTTTTGGATGGATTTTAGGTGTAATCAACGCTTACAACCTTATTGATGGATTAGACGGTCTTTGTGGAACTTTAACTTTTACCGCATTAGTAACTTTAGGAGTTCTTTATACTCTTTCTGGAAATACAGAAGCAAATTTATGCTTTATCCTTGCAGGTTCTGTTTTAGGATTCCTTTGCTTTAACTGGCCTCCTGCTAAAATCTTTATGGGTGATAACGGAAGTCAATTCTTAGGCTTTATGATTGCTACAATTCCACTTTACTCTAGTAGCGATGTATTTGAATACAATAAATTCTTTGTAATGCTTGTTTTAACTTCTTTCCCAGTATTTGATACTGTTGCCGCAATCTGGAGACGTTTAAGAGAAAAGAAAGATATTATGTCGCCAGACCGTTCTCATTTGCACCATAAATTATTAAATCTTGGCTACACTCAAAAACATGCTTTATATTTAGTTGCAATCATTCAGGTTTTACTCAGCCTTTCTGTAATCCTTGCCCACTTCCTGGGTAAAACAAATATCAATGGAAATATGGTAAGTGCCAAGGGTTCTGCAATTCTAATTGAAGATTTAGTCTTTATGCTTTTATTCTTTGGAATTATTCACTACACAAATAAAAGATACAATCTTCAGAAGCAGGCCGCAGAAAATGTACTAAAAGAAAAAGGAAAATTAGAAGCTACAGAATCTTCTGGCAGCGAAACAAAAGAAAGTACAGAAGAAAAAAAAGAAACTAAATAAATATTTCTTTTTTGTGAATTGAACCTAAACGGTGAAGAGTTTCCAATAAATTCTGGGATTCTTCACCATTTTTTTTGCAAAATTTATCTAAGTCTTTTGTAAAACAGTTCATAGAAAAATGCTGGAAAACAAAAACTTTTTCCCAAAGGTCTGAATCCTTTTGATAGGCTTTTTTTAACTGATCTCTGTAAAGAGTAAAAATGCCCCTTTCTTTTAATTCAGAATAGCCCACAAGCCAGATTTCAGGGCTTACTGAACCGTCAGAGGAATCTGAAGCTTTACATAAATCAATGTGTAGGGCGGCTGTTTTTTCTGCCATCCAGATTTGACTGTCTTCTATTAATTTTTGGATTTTAGGTCCGCCAGCCTTTATTATTTTTTTAAGTTGAATTGTTTTTGCAGAGTGAACTGGAGTTTTATTCAAGATAATTACATTTTTGCGAAAGTCCACTCCCAATTGCGGATTCCGTTTAAAATATCCTTCAGCTATTTTTCCGGCTAGTCCTACAAGGTAACGATTATTTTTTTCCAGTTGTTCATCTTTTCCGGGATTATCGCCAATTACTATCAGCCTTATATCGTCCAAGGGAGTAATTTTATCTAAATCTCGATTGTAAACAAGAGTATTTTCAAAGGGGTATTCTGGAGTTCCAGCGTCCAAGGCGGCAGTTTTCTGTAATTCTTTTAATTCAGGAGCAAGTTTTACCCATTCTTGAACTTTAGCCTTAAATTCCTTTTTAACATCGCAAAAAATTTCCCACTGTTTTTGATTCATAACAATTCCTAATATGTATTTAAAATATTTATAACCGCATCAAATATTCTTTTTGAAGATTTTGTACCCGAAAAATCTGCTTTTCGAATAAATCCTACATCATAATATCCTAAAGTATTACCGGCTGTGTGAATTATAAATTCCCCCTTGTAGGGGCCGTTTTCTAAAACTATTTGAGGAACCAGTCCAATTCCCAGTCCTAAATCTGCAAGGGCCAGAATAGCTTCATTTCCTTCTGTTTCGGCAGCAATATTTGCCTTTACATTTCTTGATTTTGTCCACTTTTCAAAACGACGGCGGGCAAGTCCTGTTTTTGGAAGAACTAAAGGAACGGTAGAAAGAATATCCTGGGGCGAACCTTGAAGATTTGTGTAAGGTCCATTTTTTGCAGCGGCATAAACGAGTGGAGTTTTAATTACACTCACAGTTTCCATCTGGGCAAGTCCATTTTCCGGGATGGCAGCAACTGCAAGCATTGCACGATTTTCTTTTACAGCGGCAACGGCTCCGGCAGGGTCTCCAGTTTCTACGCTAAGCTGAATATTTGGATAACGTTCGGTAAGTCTTTTAATAAAATCTGGAAGAATTGTATAACAGGCGGTAACAGAAGCATAAAGATGTAGAGTTCCTTTTATAATTTGACTTTGACCACCAATTTCTTCTTTTAATTCATTTTGCTTTTCCAAAACATCCTGGGCAAATTTCTTAAAAGTCTTACCTTCGGCAGTTAATTGTACCTGGCGATTATTTCTATCCAGTAAAGTAGAATGAGTTTCTTCTTCCAGACGATTAATAATCCTGCTTAAAGCGGAGGGGCTCATATTTAAATGTTCTGCGGCTTTTCCAAAATGTAAAATTTTTGAAAGTTCCAGAAAAGCATTCAGTTCATAAAAATCCATAGAAATTCCTTAATTTTTCCAAATTTCTTTTATTTTTTTTGCTTTATGGTATAAAATTACTTTACCTTATCCGATATTTAAATAGTATAACTTTTTTTGAGAGGATTTAAAATATGAAAAAATTATTATCATTCCTTTTAGTTGCAAGCCTTGGACTTTCAGTTTTTGCAGCTGATATTTTTAATTACGTTCCAGTTTCAGGAAAAGTAAAAAGTTACACTGTAACTGATTTTACAATCGCTTCTAAATTTGGAACTTATTACAGAACACCAAACGTAAAAATTACTCACACTTTTGATAATTTTGGCAGAAAGGTTGAATCTTTGGAATTAACCCCAAGAGATACTGTTATCAGCAAGATTACTTCTTCTTACGACAATAAAGGTTTCCTTTTAGGAGAAGAATGCAGAAATGCCGAAGACGAAATTGTTTGGAAAAACATTATTTCTTACAAAGGTGGATTTAAGGACGAATGTTCAGAATATGACGCAAACGATGTTCTTAAAGCAAAAATCATCTACACTTACGAAGCTGGAACTCTTACAGAAGAAACTGGTTATGATGGAGATGGTGCTTTAGTTTGGAAGACAATCTACAAATATAATCTTTCTGGAAAACTTGAAACAGAATCTCTTTACAATTCAGATGGTTCTTTGGATGAAAGAAAATCTTATGCTTACACAGAAGATGGAAACATCGATACAATTACATATTTAGACAGCTTCTATAACAAAACAACTCAGGAAGTTTTCAGATATGCAGCAAACGGAACTTTGTCAGAAATCACAACTTACGATTCAAATAAAGAAGTTTCTGCAAGACTTGTAATCAAATACAATGAAAACGGAAATATTACAAAAGTTTCTGAATACAATATTGCAAACAAATTCGATACAACTGTAAATGAACTTGTTTCAATGAAAGATATTACTTACGTTTACTAATTCAAAATAAAGATATTCAAGTGCCACTCTTTTGGGTGGCATTTTTTTTTGCCCTTCTAAAATCGCCGGTCCAGACAATTAACTTTTTTATAAAAATAACATATTCTTATAAGTGAATTATGCCGATAATTTAACATCAATAGAATTTTTAAAATTTTAGGAGAATCTATGAAAACTATTGGAATTAAACTTGCAGACGGTTCATTTTATCCTGTTTTAGATGAAGGAAGACCTGGTCAAAAAAGCTTAGACCTTACAACCGCTCATAATAATCAAACAAAGATTATGGTTGATCTTTATAGATCTGCAAATTGCACAATGGACGATGCAGAATACGTAGATTCCCTTCAAATCGAAAATCTTCTTGAACATCCAAATGGTGAACCTGACATTACTTTCCAGGTTTCTATTGATGAAAATAATGAACTTTCGGCAAAAATTATCGATCCTGAAACTGGAGAGCAGAGTAATACTACAATCACTTTAGTTTCTAGAACTATGGAAGAAAGACTTCACACTGATGATTACAATATTTCCGATACAATTGTTGAAGATCCAGAAGAAAATGAAGAAGCTGAAGAAGATAATTCTACCGCAAAAGCAGCCGCTATTGGTGGACTTGGTTTATTAGCAGCCGCCTCTGCCCTTCGCGATAAAGAAGAAAATAAAGAAACTGAAGAATTTTCTGAAGATGATTTTACTTTGGGAGATCCAGAAGCAAATAGTAACCCAGACCAATCTGATTTTACTTTAGAAGAAAGCGATGCCCAGAATGACACAGAAGATTTTGCAAGCAGCGATGATATTGAAAATCCAGAAGTTGTAGAGGAAGAAGCCTTATCAACAGAAGAAATGGATTTTGCCCCAATTCCTGATTTTGAAGAAGATAAAAACGAAAGTGAAGATACTTTGGCAGACGACGATTTTGCTTTACCAGAAGATACAGAAGAAAGTCCAGCTGACCAGACTCTTGAAAGTGATGATTTTAATTTAGACGACACACTTTCCGCAGATGATTTTAATATCCCAGAAGATACCACAGAAGAAAGCCCAGCCGACCAGACTCTTGAAAGTGATGATTTTAATTTAGACGACACACTTTCAAGCGACGATTTTAATATCCCAGAAGATACCACAGAGGAAAGTCCAGCTGACCAGACTCTTGAAAGTGATGATTTTAATTTAGACGACACACTTTCCGGAGATGATTTTGCTTTACCAGAAGATACCACAGAAGAAAGCCCTGCTGACGAGACTCTTGCCAGCGATGATTTAACTCTTACTGACAATACTCAGGAAGATCCATTAGTTGATGACAATATTCTGCCGGACTTTGATTTTAATCTTCCAAATGATGATTTTGCAGAAGAAAGCGGCGAAAGTGATGTTCATACTCAAACAGAAGATTCTTTTGATTTGCCAGATTTTGGCGAAAGCAGCGAAAATAACGAAAATCAACTTGATGAGGATATATTTAAAGATATGGATGAAAGTTCTACTAGCCCAATGGGCAATGGTTTAAGTTTTACAGGTCTTTACGATACAGAAACTGAACTTGGAGAACCTGGAAAACACAGCGATGAAGAGGTTCAGAAAAAAACTAAAGTACCGGTAATTATTTGTATTACCTGTGCAATCATTTGTATTATTGCAACACTCCTGGTTTTATTCATAATTCCTTCAAAATATAATCTTATTAATAAGAAAAATACAAAAGTCCAAGAAGTAATTGAAGCCCCAGTAGAAAGTACTATTCCAGAAGAAGTTCAGGAAGAAGAAATTCCAGAAGAAATCATAACTCCAGAAGAAGAAATTGTAGAAGAAGTTCCAGAAACTGTACCAGAAGCTAAAGAAGATGAAATCATCGTAATTGAAGAAGCAGAAGAAGTTGAACCACTTCCACCACCAGTAAAAGAAGAAAAGAAAGCTGAAAGCATAAAATACAAAATTAAATGGGGAGATACTCTTTGGGATATTTGTGACACCTATTATAAGGATCCATGGAAATACAAATATCTTGCCAGATGGAATGGAATCAACAATCCAGACCATATTATTTCGGGAACTTACATAATTATTCCAGCTGAGTAGTATTAAATAGTGAACAACAAAGTCCTGCTAAAAAAAACTACAGTAATAACCTTTATTCTTTTTCCACTTCTTTTCTGCTCCTGTTCACAAACAAATCAGGTGCAGAGGGAATATGGAATTGATGCAGAATACTTTGCCGGCCTAAAACTTTTAGAAAACGGTAAAGAAAAAGAAGCCAGAAATAAATTTGAAAAATGCGCAAAAAAAGGCTCATATTATTGTGCCAGGAAATCTGCAGAAGAATTAGCCAACATGGGCTCACTCCAGGAAAAGAAAATTTCGGGCCTGGAACTTTATCAAAAATATCCAGATTCAGATTCACTTTTGATTGCAGTAAAAAATCTAAGAGAAGCCGATGACATTCATAATCTGATTGAATTAACAAATGAAATTGACTATTCAAGCGAATACAATGAAATAATAAAATTACGCCTGGAAGCTATGAAAAAACAAAAGTCTAAAAGTTATAAAGATGATGTTTTTACATGGTTTACTTCTCGTCCAATATCCGATTACCACTACAAATTCTGGAGAGACAGTCTTTCTTCTGAATACCCTTCTTTTGAAGAAATTGAAATAGAAGATTCAAATAACTATAATCCCCAGGAATTTATAATCAATTTTAGAATCAATCTCTATAAAAGAGATTATACCTACTGCTTAAAATTAGCCCCAAAGGTTCTGGATTATTTTTCCCAGGGAATAATCAGTCCAAAAGCTCAACTTGCATCTGATATTGGCAAAACTTATCTTTACGGAAGTTCAGATTTTGCAGATAACGGACTAAAATTTAAGGCCCTGGCAAATCAATACAAGGGAAGCCCTTCAGAATTTTATTTCTGGTTTTACGCCGGCCGTTGTTTTGATAATGCTTTTACTTACTACAAACAGGCAAGCATTTCTTTTGAAAATGCAATTAATTGCACAGATTCCCCAGAACAAAAAGACAATGCCTTATGGTATTTGCTGACTACAGCTTTAACTTACTCAGTGAATTCAATCATAGAATCTATAGGTAACTATTCTAAAATCTGGTCCAACCCAGAATATTTTGAAGATTTCTTTGAATCCCTCTCCTCTTCTCTATTAGCAGGTGGAAAATGGGATGCTTTTTACACTATTTACAATAAAATTGACGGATACGCCAGCGATGAAACTGTAGCCTCTTATGCCTACATCTACGCAAGATTATTGGAAGAAGGCGTTGCAAATCCTCCGGAAAATCTTACACGGGAAGAAGCAATAAAAAAATCTTTTGAGAGGGCCTTAAAAAGTGGCTCCGCAGTTTACTACAAAATCCTGGCCGCTTATCAACTGGATAAAAATGCAACAGAAATCGAAGAATTAATGTGTCAGCAGTGGGCAAACAAATCAAAGGAAAACATAAATTACCCGGCCGAAAAATTATTAAAAGGTTATGCCCATTTTGGTTATCCCCAGTACATTTATTCAAATTACATGGATCTTTACAAAAGCGGCATATCAACAGACACATGTTTATTTCTTGCAGATTTTCTTCAAAAATGTGGCAGCGAAGAAAATGATTATTTTACTCAGAGTTTAAGAATTGCTTCACGTTCTGCAAGTTATGGGGACAGACCCCTAACAAAATCAGAATTAAAACTCCTTTATCCACAGAATTATTCAGAATACATAGAAAAATACTGTGAGATTTTTAAGGTAAATCCTTCGGTTTTTTACGCCCTTGTAAGAAGTGAAAGTTTTTTTGATGCAAGAGTAATCAGTTCGGCAGGAGCAATTGGTCTTACACAGATAATGGATTTTACCGGTGCTGATATTGCTAAAAGACTCAAAAAAGAAAACTACTCTTTAACCGATGCTAAAACAAACATTGAATTTGGTGTATATTATCTGGGAAATCTTTACAGACGTTTTAATAATTCTTATTTACAGGCTTTTTCATCTTATAATGCTGGTGCAACAAAAGTAAGACGATGGCTTAAAGGTTCTATGATTGATTTAGGTAAAAAAGAAACTTTACCAGATGATATCTTTTTGGAATTAATTCCAATTGCGGAAACTAGAGAATATGGACGTAAATTAATATCCGCATCTGTCATGTATGAATGGCTTTATAACACAGAAAATACTTCAAAAGCCTCATTTAAAAACATGGCCAAAAATCTAATTAACGAAGAAAAAAAATAATTAATACAAAGAGGTAAAAAAATGGAAAATCCATTTGCAGATCTGTTACCTGATTTTTTTCACTTTACAGAACTTCATCCACTACAACTGGTACTTTTACTGGGAATTATAATATTTGCAGGGGCCATAAACGGCTGGCTTTTTAAAAAATTAAAAATTCCTCAGGTTGTTGGCTATATTGTTATTGGTATTTTAATTGGTTCTTCTGGCTTTCATATTTTAGAGCCAAATGTAATAAAAGCTTTAGACCCAATTAGTACAGTGGCCCTTGCCTTTATTGGATTTTTAGTTGGCGGTGAACTTAAAATTAAAACCATAAAAAAATACGGAAAACAATTTGTAAGTATTCTTCTTTTTGAAGCAATTACACCGGCAATAGTAGTAGGCGCTCTTATTTTTACAATTGTTTTTGCCATCACAAAAGATTATACAAAGGCAATTTCCCTTGCTTTACTTTTAGGTGCTATTTGTTCTGCAACAGCCCCTGCCGCAACTACAGATGTTCTTGTTGAATATAGAACAAAGGGACCTCTTACAACTACCGTTTACGGAATTGTTGCAATGGATGATGCAGTAGCCTTAATTCTTTACACAATTGCCTCTACAATAGTTGCTCCAATTATCGGAGGTCATGTTTTACCTTTTGGAATTCAACTTTTGAACATTTGTAAAGATATTTTTGGTTCTATTTTGATTGGACTTGCCTTTGGTTTTATTTTAAGTTTGATTTTAAAACATACAAAAGATGATGAAGGAAGAAGCCTTGCTTTTACTCTGGGATTTTTATTCCTTTGTACAGGTGTCTGCCAGGTTTTTGGATTTGATAACATTCTGGCAAATATGGCTATGGGCTTTTACATTGTCAATTTTGCTCAAAATAATACAAAATCAATTTTTAAGCAGGTTCAGAATTTTACTCCACCAATTTATGTTTTATTCTTTGTTTTAGTTGGTGCTAAGCTGGATATCTGGATTATAACTCCATTCTTAGGACTTCTGGCTCTTGCTTATGTTTTAGGCAGAACTTTTGGAAAAGCAATTGGTTCAATGTTCGGGGCCTGGATAACAAAGGCTCCAAAAAGTGTTCAAAAAAATCTTCATTTCTGTCTTTTGAGTCAGGCAGGAGTTGCAATTGGTCTTTCTATTGCAGCAGGAAATGATTTTTCAGAATCAGTTGGACCGGAAATTCTTTTGATTATTACAGCGACAACTTTCATAGTTCAATTACTTGGTCCAATATTTGTAAAAATCGGTGTAAAAAATGCCGGGGAATGTGGCCTGAACGTTACAACCGAAGATATCAAAAAAACAAGCAGAGTTACAGATATCATCATTGGTAAGGAAAAAATCTGTAATTACGACAGTCCTGCAATTGTCAGCGAAACAGAAACCTTATTCAACATTTTAAATAAATTCAGTCACAACCCTTATTTAAACTACGCTGTTAGAAGTCAAAAAGGTGATGATTTAGTTGGTGTAATTTCTCTGGAACATCTAAAAGAAGTAATGCAGATTGGAGATTTTGCAGAAAATATGCTGGCCATGGACGTTATGGATAAAGCAGAAATCACCTGTAAACCTTCTACAACTTTGCCAGAAGCCTATAAAATTTTTGATGAAAATGATCTGGATGCAATTCCTATTATTGATTCGGACGGCAGTGCTCTTGGAATTCTTGAAAAAACTACAGTTGATCACTATCTTCATAAAAAAATCATTGAACTAAGTCGAAAAGTTGAAGAACTTGATGATTAAAACAATAATTTAAATAAAAAAGTCCCTATTTTTTTTATGGAAATTATATTATCTTTAGAGAGTACAAAGTAGAGAGTGTTAAATATGGAGGCATTTTATGGTAGACGAGAAAATTCAGGCTACAGTAATTGAAGCTTTAGATATGTTCAGACCACAACTTCAGGCCGATGGCGGTGATGTGGAATTTGTAAACATTGATGACGAAATGAGAGTACATTTAAATATGAAAGGAGCCTGCGGTGGTTGCCCAATGGCAGTAATGGACTTAAAAATGGGTATTGAACAGTATATAAAAGATGCTTGCCCAGAAATTACAGAAGTTGTTCAAGATAATGCTATGAAATTTGAGGATTTTGGATTCTAATGAAAATTGAAAAGAATAAATGGGTTTCAATCCATTACGTATTAAAAGATGATAAAGGTGTCGAATTAGATTCTTCTTATGGAAAAGAGGCACTTGGTTATATCCACGGAAACGGATATTTAATTCTTGGTCTGGAAAATGAACTTGAAGGAAAAGAAGCCGGAGAAAAATTCTCCTGTGAAATTCCAGCAAAAGATGCTTATGGTGAATATGATCCAGCCTTAATCACAGATGTTCCTGTTGAAAATTTTGAAATTTCAACACCAATTGAGGTTGGAATGAATTTTCAGGCAATGACTCCACAGGGACCAAGAATTGTAAGAGTTGTAGAAGTTTCTGATAAAACTGTAAAAATTGACGGAAATCATGAACTTGCAGGAAAACCTTTACACTTTGACATAGAAGTTGTTGAAGTTCGCGATGCTACAGAAGAGGAATTAAATCCTAGAGGCTGTGGCGGCTGCGGAGGAAATTGCGGCGGTTGCGGTGGTGACTGCGGAAGTTCTTGTGATTGTGGCGGCTGCAACAGCTAATAAAAGGAAGGCGATATTATGGTTTATTTGGGAATTGCTTTATGTTTTTTACCTTTAATTATTTCTTTTGTTCTTTTTGCATGTGTCTTTAAGATTAAAGTAACTCATGAATTAATTGCCATCCTTTTGGGCTTGGCAGCAGTTTTCCCAATATCTGTAATTCAATTCTTTTTACCAGGACTTCCAATTTTAAGCGGCATGCCAATTTTAAAATCTCTTCTTAAATCTTTATTTATTTACGGATTGATAGAAGAAATTATAAAAATGCTGCTTGTAATCCCCCTGCCCCACAAAAATTACAGCTTATTAAACTTTTTATTACTTTCTTTTTTGATGGGACTTGCAGTAGGATGTTTTGAATCTTTGGTATATTTCCTGGACAAACTTCAAATTGCAAATTCCCGGGGTGCAAGTTTATTATACGGACAAATCTTTGTAAGAATTCTTTCTTCCGATTTGATTCATATGACCTGTACAGGCTTATCTGCACTTTTTATTACCAGCTGTAGAAACAAACCCAAAAACTTCTTAATTTTATTAGCAGCAATTTTCATCCACGGTTTCTACGACTTTTTTGCAGGTTTCCACAACGGCCTGAGATGGTTTGCCATCCCAGTAATTCTCCTGGGCATAGTAGAATGTAGAATTAAATACTCTTCTGTCCAAAATTTATGCGAAGACCGCTTGACAATTTTCTACTAACCCCCTATAATACCACAACATACGACGCGGGGTAGAGCAGTTGGCAGCTCACCAGGCTCATAACCTGGGGGTCGTTGGTTCGAGTCCAGCCCCCGCTATAAAAAACTTCTCTATTGTAGGGAAGTTTTTTTTTGTTTTAAAGGAAATTCAAGAATCTCATTAAATGCTGGACTCGATCCGTAGTGAGCGGGCCTAAAAAATGCGAGCAGTGGCGCAGCATTTTTTAGGTAAACTGCCAGGAGGTCAATTTAGCGAACGCAGGCGGGGGTTCAGTTCAAGTCTCATAAAGGCCGCTCTCCGCAATCTCTTCTGCAATACCAATCTTGTGGGCTGTAATTCCTATATGGCGGATTTTTCCCTGGGCCTTGGCTTCCTGCAGAACTTCGTAAAGACAGCTTCCGTCCCCAGGTCTGTAGCACTGCTTTACACAATGCAGCTGGTAAATATCAATATAATCTGTTTTCAGGTTATGAAGGGAAGTTTCCAGTTGGGCACGAAGCTCTTCTGGAGTTTCTGCACCGGATTTTGTTGCAATGAATATTTCTTCGCGTTTTACCCAACCATTACTAAAGGCCTGCCCAAGTTTTTCTTCGCTGTCGGAGTAGGCGCGGGCTGTATCAAAAAAAGTCATGCCGCCCTTATAGGCTTTTCTGAGAATAGAAACTGCAGTGTCCATATTTACGCGCTGAATTGGCAGGGCCCCAAAGGCATTATGAGGAGTTGTGATTCCAGTGGAAGCTAGTGTTATTGTCGTCATAATTTGAGAATAGCATAGGAAAGAAGAGAGAACAAAAAAATAAATGTTTAAAAAAAACTTGACTTAACTGTTATTGTGTTATATATACAGTTATAGACAGTTAAAGCTTATAAAAGCTGAACTGAAAACTGCCGCGGGTTTTATAGAGGAGTGTTTGTGAAGATACTACAGAATTCTAATGAGCCGATTTATAAGCAGATTGCGTCTCAGTATAAGGAGGAGATTCTTTCGGGGGAAATTCCGGGTGAAAGCTTTCTGCCTTCTATCCGTGAGCTGGCGCAGGAGCTGAAAATCAGCGTGATTACGACAATGAAGGCTTACGAGCTTCTCGCAGAGGAGGGGCTTGTAAGTGCCATTCAGG
>JAIKYZ010000066.1 GCA_024682655.1 Treponema sp. | reverse complement strand
GAGTTTTTTTTATGAAAAAACTTTTTTCTGTACTTGCTGTTCTCTTCGTAATGGGAACAACTAGCGTATTTGCTACAGGTCTTGGACTTCAGGGAGGTCCTGTAGTTGGTGATGGTGTAGTTTATGGTGGAGCTATTACTTTTAAATTAAACAGTGCACCATGTGTATTTGCAGTAAATCTTGCTTCTTTTACCCCATTAGCTGTTGGTGTTACAGCTGACTGGTGGATTGGAAATCCTTCAATTTCTGGAACATGGGGTTGGTACTATGGTGTTGGTGTAGCAGGAGCTGTCTACCTTTCTAATCATTCTGCAAGTGTTGGAGTTTATGGTCGTGCTCTTGTTGGAACAAATGTATTCCTTCTTAAGAAGTTCCTTGAACTTTATATCAATATTGCATGGCAGCCAGGAATTAAAATTGATAATGGCGTTGACCCAATATTGGTTAGCTTCCCAATCGACTTTGGTTTCCGCTTCTGGTTCTAATTTAATTAGATTCAGTTAAGAAGAAGGTCTTCGTTTAATTACGGAGACCTTTTTTTATTTAACTGCCAGTTCTTTGTTTTGGGCAAAAAAAATCACTCTGTAATTGAAGTGCACTTCAAATAACTACAGAGTGATTTTAATTCTATCTGATTGGCTTAAAATTTACTGATTTGCCAAAGCTTTTAATTCTTCCAGCATTTTTGGAAGTTCGCTGTCCATATTTTCGTTTGTGAACTGACAGGTACCAACTTTTTCGTGACCACCACCACCATATTTAAGCATCAAACTACCAACGTTTACTTTACTTGTTTTATTTAAGATTGAATAACCAACTGCGGCAGAACATCCTTGTCCGCCCCTTCCACTTACTATCCAGGCAGAAATATTCTGTTCCGGATACATTGAATAAATCATAAAGCGGTTTCCAGTGTAAATTGGATCAACTCCACGTAAATCAGAAATAATAAGATTTCCCTCTACCTTTGTGTGGGCCTTTACCATTTCTTTGAATTTTTGAGTTTGTTCCATATAAACTTCAATTCTTTCTTTTACATCTGGCATATCAAGAATTTCCTGGGTAGTTTTATCGCGGCAGGCAACCATTAAAACTTCCATAAGTTTATAATTTGGGATAGTGAATTCTCTCCAGCGGCCAAGACCTGTACGTGGATCCATTAAAAATCCAATTAAAATCCAGCCCTGGGGATTTTGAATTTCGTCAATTGTAAGGTTTCCTGAGTCAACTTTATCAACCGCAACCATGATATCATCGTAATTTGGGAATTTTTCTTTTCCGCCATAATATTCGTAGATAATTCTGGCACAAGAAGGAGTAATTCTACTTTCTCCCTTATATTTTCCCTTAAGCTGATTTCTTTCAAATTCACTGGAATGGTGATCAAACCAAAGTCCGCAACCAGGAACGTATGGTACATTTGCCAGGCAGTCATTTTCATCAATTTCTACCAGGCCGTCCTGTAAATCTTTAGGATGAGCAAACTTCCAATGGTCAATTATTCCTGCTTCTAGTAATAAGGCTCCGCAGGCAAGTCCATCAAAGTCTGAGCGTGTAACTAATCTCATAGCCATATATAACCCCCTTTTTTCAATGAATTCATTTTACCCCAGGAAAGTCCTTTAAGCAAAAATTATTTCCTTAAATGAGAGTTTTATATAAAAAATTATCTATATTAATTATAAAAATTACATTAAGATTAGGATGGTTTTATTTGTTTAAAATCATTTGGCAAAAATCTATTATCAGTGAAGGTAAATTGTTTTTATGAGAGCAAAAACTTTTAAAGGTGGAATTCATCCAAGTGAATTCAAGGAATTGAGCAATAAATGCCCAATTACCCCTGTATTTCCCGCATCAAAAACAGTAACTATTCCCGTAACTATGGGTGGAGCGCCTAATGTTCCGCTTGTAAAAGTAGGAGACGTTGTTGTTAAAGGCCAGAAAATTGCTGATGGAAGTGGCTTTATGAATTGTCCTGTTCATGCTTCAATTTCTGGAACCGTAAAAAAAATACAAAATTGTCTGGTTACCGCAAACCAAATGGCTCCTTGTATTGTAATTCAGTCTGATGATTCAGATACTACAAATTATATGGAAGCTCTGGATCCTTTTACTTGTGACCACGAAGAAGCGTTAAAAAGAATCCGTGAAGCAGGTATTGTTGGAATGGGTGGTGCCAGTTTCCCTCTACACGTAAAATTAAATCCTCCAAAGGACAAGGAAATTAATTATCTTTTGATAAACGCAGCAGAATGTGAACCTTATCTTACTTGTGACGAAAGAACAATGATTGAGTCTGCTGACAAGGTAATTGATGGAATTGCAATTATGCTTCATCTTACTGGCGCTTATGGAGTTATTGCCCTTGAAGATAATAAGGCTTATATAAAAGAAATCTTAGACAAGGCAATTTTAGATAAAGGCTACAGTGATGATATGCATGTTTGTTTGGTAAAAACAAAATATCCTCAGGGTTCAGAAAAATTCATCGTTAAATCTTGTCTTGGAATTGAAATTCCTAGTGCTAAATTACCTGCCGATGCTGGTTGTATTATTTCAAATGTAGGAACAACAGTGGCAATTAGTGATGCCTTCCGTTTGGGAATGCCTTTAATTGAACGTCCACTCACAATTAGTGGCGGCGCTGTTGAAAATCCTTGTAACTTAAGAGTGCCTGTTGGAACTTTGGTTAGTGATTTAATTCCAGAACCAGTAAAAATCAAAGAAGATGAGCTTGTAAAAGTAATTTCCGGTGGACCAATGATGGGTTTTGCCATGGTTTCTACTGCCTTTCCAATTACAAAAGGTTCAAGTGGTGTGGTTTTCCTTACTAAAAAAGAAACTCAGCTTTTTGAAGAAGATCAGTGTATAAATTGTGGTTCTTGTGTAAGAACTTGTGCCATGAGATTAAATCCAATCTTGATTAAAAATGAACTGGATGCAGGAAATATTGATAAGGCTAAAAAATTTGGTCTTATGGATTGTATTGAATGCGGTTGTTGTGCTTTTGTTTGTCCAGCTCATATCAAACTTGTACAGAGAGTTAGATTGGGAAAAAATATTGTAAGACGTCAGATGGCTATGGAAAGAGCTAAAGCCGCAGCCCTTGCCGCAAAAGAAAAGTCAGAAAAATCAGAAGGAGGAAATAAATAATGGGCGATTTAAGATTAAATATTTCATCAAGTCCTCACTTTTCTGCTAACAGAAGTACCCAGAAAATTATGCTTTGTGTTTTGATTGCTATGCTTCCAGAATGCATTGCAGGAATTATTTTCTTTGGTTTTAGAGCACTTTTAACAATTGTAATTTCGGTAATTGGAGCAGTTGCTTTTGAAGCCCTCTTCCAATTGATAACTAAACAGAAGATTCTTATAAAAAATCTTAGTGCTGCCGTAAGCGGACTTTTGATTGCTTTAGTTCTTCCTCCAACTATTCCTTTCTGGATGCTTTTACTTGCTGACTTAGTTGCAATGGTTGTTGCAAAAGGTTTATTTGGTGGTATTGGAAGTAATACTTTTAATCCTGCTCTTACAGGTCGTGCTTTTCTTTTTATTAGTTTTCCAGCCGCTGTAGGTGCTTCCTGGATTGATCCTATTGCCCGTAAAGCTGGTATGGATGCCATTACAAGTGCTACTCTTTTGAGTGGAATAAAGAATTCTTCTATTACACCTGCTAATTTTGATTATCTTCAGGCCTTTTTGGGAAACAGAGCCGGTTGTATAGGTGAAACTTCAATCCTTGCAATTTTGATTTCTTTTGTATTTCTTTTAGCCTGCGGAATTATTGACTGGAGAGCTCCTTTAACAATGGTAGCAAGCCTAGTTTTATGTACTTTTGTAAGGGCTTTGGCTTTAGGTTCTTCACTTCTTTTAGCCTGCCAGGAAGTTTTGATTAGTCTTTTGACTGGTGGACTTCTTTTTGGTGCTACTTTTATGGTAACTGATTATGCAACAACTCCGGTAACTCAGCCTGGTCGTTTGATTTTTGGTTTGGGCTGTGGGCTTATCACCTGGTTAATCAGAACTTTTGGTGGTTATCCGGAAGGTGTTATGTTTAGTATTTTGATTATGAATGCAGTGGCTCCTCTTTTAAATAATCTTACAAGAAGAATGTACGGTTATGGTAAAAAAGGAAATCAAAAGGCTGCTCCTAAAAAAATAGTTCAGAATTTTGATTTAAATAATAGTAAAGAAATTAAAGTTTCTAAGGAGGAAAAGTAATGAGCGAAGTTACAAAGACTCCAAAAAATGAAAATTCTATCTTTGGAATGATTAAACTTGGGCTTATTCTTGCAATTTACGCTGTTGTTTCTTGTGCAGTTCTTGCCCTGGTAAATAATTTTACTTCTCCAAAGATTCTTGAAAATTCTATTAAAAAAGCTACAGAGGCAATGAAAGAAGTTTTTGTTGAAGCAGATGATTTTGAAAAAATTGATGATTTTGCTCCCGCTTCTACAAATACAATTACTTTGAGTGATGCATATCTTGCTAAAAAAGATGGACAGGTTATAGGTGCCGTTATTCAGGTTGCAGGACCAACTTACGATAAAGGAAAGATTATTCTTGGAATTAGAAAGGATGGTTTAGTTTCTGGTATGAGATTCCTTGAATTAACAGATTCTCCGGGATTTGGTTCTAAGGCTAAAGATCCTAATTATACCGTAAAAAGCGGAAAAACTTTTTATGATCAGTTTGAAATGAAAGATGCCAGCCAGCCTTTTGTTAACAATCAGAATTTTGATGGAATTTCTGGTGCAACTATAACAAGTGTCAGTGTTTCAACTTTACTTAATGAAGGCTCAGCTTCTTTACTTAAATATTTTGCTGAACATGATTTGGGAGGCAAGAATGAATAAACAGCTTAAAATCTTTACAAATGGATTTATTCGTGAAAATCCACTTTTAGTATTAAATATTGGTTTGTGTTCTTCTTTAGGAGTAACAACAAGTATTTTTAATGGTCTTGGAATGGGACTTGGAATGACTTTTGTTTTACTGATGAGTGAAATTGTAATCAGTATTTTTAGAAAACTCATTCCATCGGCAATAAGACTTCCAATTTTTATTATTATTATTGCGGCCTTTACTACAATCGTACAGTTAGTTTTACAGGCTTATGTTCAAACCTTGTACGAAGCTTTGGGGGTTTTCCTTCCTCTGATTGTAGTTAACTGTATCATTATGGGACGTGTTGAAGCCTTTGCTTCTAAAAATAATATTGGAAATTCTGTTTTAGATGCTTTGGGAATGGGCTTGGGTTATACTCTTGTACTTGTTCTTATTTCTTTCTTCCGTGAACTTTTAGGTTCTGGAACTTTGACAATCTGGTCTGGAATTTCTGTTACTTTGATTCCTGAAAGTTACAGAATTGGTATTTTTAATTCTGCTCCTGGTGGCTTTATTGTATTTGGATTTTTAGCAGCTTTAGTTCAGGCATTTAAACAGGCTGTGGCCGCAAAGAAAAACAAGGAATGTCCAAAACCTCAGGAACCTTCTTGCGGGGCTTGTAAACTTGCTTGCCCAAATAAAGTTTCTGCAGAAAACACAGCAAATAAAGAAGAGTCAGAAAATAAAGGGGAGGATAAATAATGGCAGATATTTTTCAGATTTTAATTAAATCAGCAATTGTAGATAATGTAGTTTTTATCCAGTATCTGGCAATTTGTCCTTTTATTGGAATGACCAGCGAAACTGATAAGGCTTTTGGAATGGGTGTGGCAACTTCTTTTGTAATTTTACTTGCAACTGCCGTTACCTGGCCAATTTATAAATTGATTATGATTCCTCTGCACCTGGAATTTTTACAGACTTTGATTTTTATTTTGGTAATTGCTTCTTTAGTTCAGTTAGTTGAATTTTTCTTAAAGAAATCAATTCCAACTTTGTATAAATCAATGGGTGTTTACCTTGCTCTTATTACAACAAACTGTGCCGTTCTTGGTGTAACAATCAACTGTATTAGTAAGAATTATAATTATGGACAGAGTTTAGTTTATGCACTTGGTTCTGCTATTGGATTTATTATCAGTATGGTAGTAATGAGTGGTGTTAGAAGCAGACTTAAGACTGCAAAAGTTCCTAAGGCATTTCAGGGAACTCCTATTTTGTACGTTGCAGCCAGTCTTTTAAGTTTGGCCTTCCTGGGTTTTAAGGGATTAATTTAATCTTTACCCGGTTTTTATAAGAGGAATATTTATGAAGACAGTTATACTAACAATTATAGTAGCCCTTGCTATTGGCTTTTTACTTGGGCTTTTACTTGGTCTTTTTAAGAAGATTTTTGCAGTTCATGTTGATCCAAAAGTTAGTCAGGTAAGAGCAGTTTTAAGTGGTGCTAACTGCGGTGGTTGTGGATATGCAGGTTGTGATGCTTTTGCCGAGGCTGTTGTTGCAGGCCAAGCGGCTACAAATGCCTGTGTTGCAGGTGGTGCCGAATGTGCTGCAAATGTTGCTAAAGTAATGGGCGTTGATGGTCAGGCTTCTTTACCAAAAGTTGCTTTTTTAGCTTGTCATGGAAGTAAAGAATGTGCAAAAGATAAGGCTGAATATCAGGGGGTAAAAACTTGTGCTGCAGCCCAGCTTACAATGAACGGTACAAAAGCCTGTTCTTTTGGTTGTATTGGTTTTGGCGATTGTCAGGCTGCTTGTCCTTTTGATGCAATTACAATGGGGGAAGATGGACTTCCTCACGTGAATAGAACAAAGTGCGTTGGTTGTGGAAAATGTGTAAAAGCCTGTCCAAAAAATCTCTTTGTTTTGATGGAAGCAGATACAAAGGGCCCAGTTGCCCAATGTTCTTGTAAAAGTGAAAATAAGGCCCAGATTAGAAAAGATTGTAGTGCCGGATGTTTTAAATGCGGAATGTGCGTTAGAAAATGTCCTCAGCAGGCAATTGTTCTTGAAGACGGTATTCCAAAAATTGATTACGAAAAATGTAACGGTTGTCAGGAATGTATAAAGGCTTGTCCAGATAAGGTTTTGGCTTTGTTTTAGTTTGAGTTTTGCAGTTAGAATTGACTAGAGTCTTCTTTGAAGGTACTAGAACAAGGTTTCATTTTTTGATATTATTTGTTTTCAGTATGAAGACTGAAGGTTGTTTTGGAAAGTTAATTCTCGATATTGCATATACTGTTCATACTATTTTTATTTGTGAATTTTGATGACGGAATTCTTTTTTAAGAATTCCGTTTTTTTTTATGCGTTAGGCTATGGAGCTACGCCGCAGGCGGCCACCGCAGGGAAGGAAGTGACTGAGGAGGCTGGAGCGATAGCGGAATGGCGGAACAGCCGACCCGGAGCGACTTGACGCGGAGGGGAACGCCCATATTATTATGCACTTTATAGGAGTTAAATAGATTATGAAAAGAGAAGACATCAATAAGGTATTGATTATTGGTTCGGGACCTATTGTTATTGGTCAGGCTTGTGAATTTGACTATTCGGGAACTCAGGCTTGTAAGGCTTTGCGTGAACAGGGATATAAAATTGTACTGGTAAACTCAAATCCAGCAACTATTATGACTGACCCTGTTATGGCTGATGCAACTTATATTGAACCGCTTAATGTTGAGCGTCTTTCTCAGATTATTGAAAAGGAACGTCCTGATGCTTTGCTTCCAAATCTTGGTGGTCAGACTGGTTTGAATATGGCTATGGAATTAAACAAGGCAGGTGTTCTTGATAAATATGGTGTTAAGGTTATTGGTGTAAATCTTGATGCTATTGAACGTGGTGAAGACCGAGAAATCTTTAAGGAAACAATGCAGAAGCTTGGAATTGATACTCCTCGTTCTGGAATTTGTCATACTATCGAAGGTGCTGAAAAAATTGCAGAAGAAATCGGCTTTCCATTAGTTGTTCGTCCTGCTTATACAATGGGTGGACAGGGTGGTGGTTTCTGTTACAACGTTGAGGAACTTCGCACTATTGTTGCAAATGGTTTGGATTTGTCTATGACTCATCAGTGTTTGATTGAAGAGTCTATTCTTGGTTGGGAAGAACTTGAAGTTGAAGTTGTTCGCGACGCAAAGAATCAGATGATTGCAATCTGTTTTATTGAAAATATTGATGCTGTTGGTGTTCATACTGGTGATTCTTTCTGTTCTGCACCTTTCTTAACTATTGATAAAGAACTTGAAGACCGCCTTAAGAGAGATGCCTTTAAGATTGTTGAATCTATTGGCGTAATTGGTGGTACAAACGTTCAGTTCGCTCATAATCCTAAGACTGGTCGTGTAGTAATTATCGAAATTAACCCAAGAACTTCTCGTTCTTCTGCTTTGGCTTCTAAGGCTACTGGTTTCCCAATTGCTTTGATTTCTGCAAAATTGGCTTCTGGCATGACTTTGGATGAAATTCCTTACTGGCGTGACGGTACTCTTGAAAAATATACTCCGGGTGGAGCTCCTGATGGAGATTACGTTGTTCTTAAGTTTGCCCGCTGGGCTTTTGAAAAATTCCGTGGTGTAGAAGATTCACTTGGAACTTCTATGAAGGCAGTTGGTGAAGTAATGTCTATTGGTAAGACTTTTAAAGAAACTTTCCAGAAGGCAATTCGTGGTTTGGAAAATGGCCGCAGTGGTTTGGGTTTTGCAAAAGACTTTAATCGTAAGAGCGCTGATGAACTTTGTGAAATGCTTAAGACTGCCAGCAGTGAAAGATATTTCCAGTTGTATGAAGCAATCCGTAAGGGTGTAAGCCTTGAAAAGCTCCACGACATTACTTATGTAAAGATGTACTTCCTTGAACAGATGAAGGAACTTGTTGATCTTGAAGAAGAAATGCTCAAGAACCCAGGACGAGTTCCAGAAGACAAGCTTTTGATTCAGGCTAAGAAAGACGGTTTCAGCGACAAATATTTGAGCAAGATTCTTAAGGTTGCAGAAAAAGATATTCGTAACCGCCGCAAGGAACTTGGAATTAAGGAAGCATGGCTTGCAGTTCCAGTTTCTGGTGTAAAAAATGCTAACTACTACTATTCAACATACAATGCAGAAGATAAGGCTCCTGCAACAACAAATCCTAAGAAGATTATGATTTTGGGCGGTGGTCCAAACAGAATCGGACAGGGA
>JAIKYZ010000023.1 GCA_024682655.1 Treponema sp. | reverse complement strand
AGCTTCTTTTTCAGCGTAGATCTTAAGAACTTTTCCGTCTACTGTGATTGTACCAGCTTCATCATCAGCTGAAACAGTGTGGAGGTTTTCACCAATTTTTCCACAATATCCACCCTGTGCTGTATCAAACTTAAGAAGGTGTGCGAGCATTGAAGGTTTTGTCAAATCGTTGATTGCAACTACTTCATATCCTTTAGCGCCAAACATCTGGCGGAAAGCCAAACGACCAATACGGCCGAAACCATTAATAGCAACTTTTACATCTGCCATCTTATATCTCCTAAAAAAAATGATTAGATTTTAATACTTCTAAAATAATGAATTTATGGGAAATAGTCTACTAAATAAAGATTTATAAGGCCTAAGGAATATTCACTAATTAAAAATTATAAATTTCATAAATTAAAAATTTATGTTATAGTCTCCTTATGTTAAATAAAAAAATCACTCCTCTAAGAATTGTTTATTTTTTTTCCTTTATTGTTTTGGTTTGCGCCGTGGTTATGAATCTGACTACTAAAATTCAATTCATATCAATAATCCCCTACACAAAATATGTTGAAGCCTTTGTTAATTCTCTTTGTGCCATTCTCTGTATTGTAATAATCATAAAACCTGATTTACTAATTCTTCAGTATTTTGTTCTGACGGTAGAAGCAACTATCACAACTCTGATAGGTTTTGTAGGAATTGGAACTATGGTTCTAATGTTCTTTATATTAACCCTTTTTGCAAATGGAGCCTTTAAAAAGAATCTTAAAAAGAAAATAATTATTTTAGTTATCTGGTGGCTTCTGGTTGCTGCCGGATTATATAAGCCTTTTGGAATTAAGCCTGTTTTATTTTTACTCGCCCTAACCTGTATGTACACCGCAATGTTTCTTGCAATTTACGACAGATTAAAAGCCAGTCTTTCTTATCTTTTTCCAGATAAAGAAATTGCAGCATCCAATATAAAACTTCCTCCCTACGGCAGTGAAATTGATCTTTCTGATTACGGATTAACAGAACGTCAGATAAAATTTCTTACAACCTATTTATACAAGGGAAAATCCTATGACCAAATTGCCAGGGAAAATTTTATAAGTCTGTCGGTTGTAAAAAAAGAAATGGCTTTTTGCTGTAAAGCTTTTGGAGTTAAAAATCGAGAGGCACTGATGATTTTACTGCTCCAGTATAAAATTAAAAAATAAATTGATTTTTGTGATTTTATTTTTTGTCGCTGCTTGATTCTTTGTGACGGTTATCAAAATAACCACCGTCTTCCAAATATCGGCGGCGGCTCATAATAAGATTTATCAATTCCTGATACATATTAAAATCAATTTCCAAAGCCATTGGTAAAAGAAAATATTCTGTTTCATCACAATAACGTTCTATAAATTGTGGGTCTGTGACATAACCTAAAGAAATCATATTTGAAATTCGGTCTGCACACTTAAGAATCTTTGCTTTCTGGCTGCCTGTATCAAGAATTCTACAAAGGAATTGTTTTTTATCTTCATCTTCGCGGCGGGTAACTTCCAGAACTAAATCTAAAACTTTCTGTCCTTCCGGGTCAGCATTTACAATCAAGTCTTTTTCAAAACCCGGAATATCTTCAACTGTATCGTGAACTACAGAAGCTTTTAAAAGAACTGAATCTATATAACCATAATCAATTAAAATAGCCAGGGTATCCATCTGATGACGGAACATATTTCCCCCGGCATGACGGGTTTTTCCAATTAAACCAGTTGCTAACTGCATATAAGGAGCAAGTCTAATATCACTAAGCTGCTGCATGTGCTGAGCATCCATTTTAGAGGATCTTTCAACTTTCATTTCATACTTTTGCTTTGCCATATCTTACTCCTTATATTTATTAATTTTGATAACTCGTTGATTTTAGTAGAGAGCTGCCACGTAAGATTCCAAAGTTGCAATTTTACGCTGAGATTCTGCTAATCTTTGTCTTTCTTCTTCTACAAGATTTGCAGGGGCGTGTTTTGCAAAGTTGCCGTTCAATTTATTTTCGCTCATTCTAGCATAGCCCTGCTCTTTTTCAAGTGTTTTCTTGAAACGGGCAAGTAACTGTTCCTTATTAATATTTTCGTCAACAATAATAAAGGCTTCAAAATCTGTTCCAACTGTACCAATTGAGCTTGCAGGTTTTGATTCAACAAAGTCTACTGTTTTTACACCGGCAAGAAGCTGAATCATTTCTACTTTTTCGCGGCAAACTTCAGCAGCAGAACCTTTATTAATAAGGATTGCAATATTGATTTTTTCTGCTGGATCAATTCCACATTCAACACGAAGGGCACGAACCTTACCAATTAAATCCTTGAGTACATCAAAACGCTTGTTAATTTGGTCATTTTCACGTGCCTCAACATATTCAGGATAAGGAGCATTAATAAGCATTCCAACATAATCACTAGTAGAAACAATATCTGTGGTGGTTGAGCCTGTCGAAACCACCTTTTTACGGTTTTCAGCTATCTCAGACAATGGTAATTTTCCATAAATTTCTTCTGTAACAAATGGAATATAAGGATGAAGAAGACGGAGGCTTTCTTCCAGAATGTTCATCAAAACTGAAGCCTGGCGGTCCTTTTCTTTATCATCACCATTCTTAAAGTTAATCTTTGTTGCTTCAACG
>JAIKYZ010000011.1 GCA_024682655.1 Treponema sp. | reverse complement strand
TGCTTTGAACATGTAAATAAACATTTCCAAAAGACAAAGATAAACAATAGAAAGAAAAAGTACCGCAGAATTGGGGCCCAAGCTGCTTTTGTCACCTTGATCCCAAACTGTGAATAAAATATAGATAAAATACATAGTAGGAAAAAAGGCTGCGCTGTACAAAAGAATTTTTGAAGCAAGATCCAGCGAGTATTCGGTTTGCTGAAGTTCTTTTAATTCCAAAGCAGCAAACATTTTCTTTGAAGAAAAGACTCTCAAGAATGCTTTTCCATAACCCGTAAGAAAAATCAAAATTGCAAAAGTCAGGATAACAGTCAGAAAATCATAAATATCAAGTACACCGCCAAAACTACCTCCACTCACAGCCGTAGCTAAAGCAGATGATAATAAAACTGGAATAAAAGCCAATAAGAATTCACAAATCATAATTTCTCCTTGTGTAAGCTTAAGCATATTACCGGCCGGTTTGCTTTAGAACACATCCTAATTTTCGCACTACTGCCATCACAAAACAAGGTTGGAAAAGTTGTAATTATGGGGGATTTTTCACCCTATTCCCACTTAAAATTCATTTCCTTACACCGACTGCAGGCATCTTCAAAGCCAAGCTTTTTATAAAGCGGATATCCCATAGGAGCAGCCTTGAGTTCGAGGAAATCAAGATTCTGAGTTTTGCCAAAATCCATAATCTGCTTGATGACATTGCCGGCAATTCCCTGGCGACGTTTTTCCGGAACTGTATAAACGTTCATAATATTCCCGGTACGACCATTAGGAAATCTCGGATTCGCAGGTCTTTCCTGAATCAGCAAGAAAGCAATTGAAATGATACGATTTTCTTCCTCTGCTGCAAAAACATAGCAATGTATCCGCAAATTGAATTTAAGTTTACATTATACCACAATTTAAATCCATCCTCCACGAATTTCATAAGACGTAATTTCAATATTCCAGGGGAGAAGTTTTTCCCAGTCATTTTCAGTTTCAGTATAAGGGGCTTTTTCAAAAAGACATCTGAGATAATCTTCAGGAGCAATACCATTCTGCTTGGCAGTTTCAATAAGGGACAGAATAAAACATGATGCTCTTGCTCCATTACCGCTACCGCTGAAAAGAAAATTTCACCTTGCCATTACCCAGCTTTTTACACTGCGCTCCGCGGCATTGGTCATAAAGTCTAGCACCTTCAAAATCTATTTTCATAAAGAAGCCATTGCTGCAAGGATTTCCCGGATAATTACCGCATTACTGTTTCCAGAAATTTCAATCTCTATTCCAGCCTTACGGATTATCATGTTCTGTTTTTCCTTTATGAATGTTGATTTTAATTCAAGGTTTAAATTGAATGGCTAAAATATCGCCATTCAATTTAACTTAGAGTTTCTTGCGAAACTCTTATATTGCGAATCAAATATCCTCGGTTGTTGAAACAACCTGCGGTATTTGATTTTAAGGAACGAAATGAACATCTGCAGCCTGACATGCTTTTGCAGATTTGTATTTAGTCACCCATGCAGACAAAGTATTTGGTTTAATGCCGTATTCTGGAGCGAATACTGTCTGTGATTTTCCTGACTGAATGTATTCCTCAACAATTTTTGACGTTCTTCACGACTGTAATTTGATCTCATAATTTCTTCCACCTTGCGTAGAAGTTTAGAACAATGATTTATTTTTGGAAAATACGTGAGAATTGACGGTTACCTATTATCCTTATCCCCCCTTTTATACTCCCTCGGATAATGCACTTTCATATACATTTCCCAATACGCAATTAAGGTGTATGCAAGTGCATGAGATTTATTAAAAGCATTTCCCGCGAATGCTAGTAAAATATCAAATATTTCTGAGGCCTGACTTCCTGTGACAATTCCCTTTTTTACGGCTCTTTCAATAAAATCTTTCTTATTAAACAGGAGGTCTTCTATCCTTTTCTTTCCGAAAACACGGCGTAGCATGTCAGCCTCTCCAAGGGTGTAACCAGCTATTTTTTCTACAATCTGCATAATCTGTTCCTGATAAACCAGAATACCATAGCTTTCATCTAAAAGATTATCACATTGAAAAGGATTTTCTAAATTTCCAGATTTTTTATTGTCGATAACTATTGGGAGGTAATCCATTGTCCCAGGTCGGTACAAAGCATTCAAAAGAACGAGGTCTGATAAGCTTTCTGGTTTGAATAGCTTTAAGGTCTTTTTCATTCCTGAAGATTCAAACTGGAAAATGTCACTTGTCTTACCCTTTGCGAAGGCTTGGATTGTACTTTTATCATCCAAAGGAATTGATTTATAATCAAAGTCAGACTTGGTATTTTTTGCTATTTCATCTGAAATTTGCTTGAGTTTTGTCAGCTGCTTGAGTCCCAGTAAATCATTTTTATAAAGGCCGGCGTACTCCAGAATATCAAATGTGTATTCTGAATATAAGAAACCGGATTTTTCATCCTTTAGGACAGGTACAAATTGACAAGATGGTGATTTAGTTACAATGTATCCACTTGCATGAAGTCCTGTATTTTTCTTAATATTTTCTAAGGCCTGAACTATTGTAATAAGTTTTTTATTTCTTTTATCACTTACGAATTCCTGGACTTTTGGAGCGTCCTTTTGAGATACTGAATCATAAATATTCGAGTTACTGTCTAAAAGCTTTGAAAGTGACACTTGAGGATAATAGCCGTTATTAATGTTCTGAATTATTTTTGCAATCTGTTTGATTTCTTTATCAGAATAATTCAGATACTTTCCAGCAATTTCAAAAGCCTGCCAGTTTTTTAATCTGCTAAAAGTAATAATTCGCAGAAGATTTTCATTACCATATTTTTCTTTGAGGTGATCTACTATTTCGCCTAAACGGTCATAATCGTAATCAATATCAAAATCTGGATAGCAAAGTCGATTTGGATTTACGAAGCGTTGGTAAAGAAGTCCATAATCCAGAGGATTTATATCTGTTATTCCAAGTAGATATGACACAAGTGAACCAGGAGCATTTCCTCGCCCTGGCCCATGTTCAATTCCATTTTGTGCTCCCCAGGAAACTAGTTCCTGATGAAGGAGAAAAATTTTCTCCCACTTATGAGAAATGATATCATTCACTTCATATTCCAGTCTGGCCTTTGCTTTATTTATGTCTTTAAACTCAGATTTTCTTTTTTCGAATTCATCGTATGCAAGCTTCCTAAAAGTTTCTTCTGAATCGTCAAAATCAGGGAGACTTTCAGAAATTCTTTTATGAGCTTGAGAAGTTGTAAAATAATCTTCTGGGAAAATAAAAGAAATCTCTTCTTCAAGGTGATTAAGGTTTTCTAAAAGTTCCAGGCCATTAATTTTTTCCAAAAAAGGAAGAATTTCTGAATCATCTATAAAATAATGCTCGGGGGATTTTTCATCTGAATGATTAAGATAAAGTTTCATTGCCCAAAGCGCATCATAATCCTCTTTTTCAATAAATCTAACTGGATTTGTGATGATACATTTTGAACTGTCCACTTTTTCAATTGCATCTGGCTGGGCCTTTAAAACTGAAAAATCAATCTGCCTGTAAAAATTTTGACCGAATAAATCCTGAAGTTTAGAATCGGCACAGAGCGTTGTGCAAATAAAATGAGAGGCTTCATCCTTTGAAATTTGTAATTCAGTTAGGGTTCCAGGACAGTTATTAGCTTTCTGAAATTCCAGTGAATATTTGCAAAGAATTTTATAGGCGTCTAAATCCTTGCAGAGAAGATTTACTTCATTATTTTTAAGAGCGATTTTCTGTCCGATTATAGGTTTTATATTATTGTGCTTACAAAGCAGGTAAAATTCAATTACTCCGCTAAGACTTCTGTCTGTAAGGGCAAGGGACTTCATATTCAAAGCTTTTGCCTTTTTTACAAGATCTGGAATACGGGCAATACTTTCTCCCATTGAATAATCTGACATTACATCCAGCGGAATATATTTGCTTTTAGGAGTTCCTTCCTGACATTCATAAGTAGATAATTCCATAACAAAACCTCTCTTTAAATAATTTTAATTTTTCTTACATTCTTTACGTTAGAAATATAGTGACATTTTTAGTATTTGCAAAAATTATTTGCAAAAATTATTGGAAGAAATTTTTATGATTTTTAGTCAATTAAACTCCCACTTTTCTTTTTCCCCCGCTTTTGTTGACTTTACACAATTTCATTCCTATATATATAGGAGAAGAAAAAAGATTTTTAAATTTTCTATCATAATTTGATAATTACAATCGCCATAATTAACATTTAAGGAGTTTTATTTACCGGTGGAACTGTCCTATAAACAGATTTCAGACATTCATTTTTCTCTTCACTCAGTCATTACAAAACAGTCAGAAGCTACTGAATATGACTTAAAAAAGTTATTCTACAGATGGATTTCGGCCAGAACTGAATACGAAGATTACTATGATATCGACTGGCTTTGCTCCCCTATCTCAAAAACTGACTTTCCTGATGATATTCTTTGGTCAGATATTATTGATTATGCTGAAGGGCTTCCCTGTAAAAAACACTCCCTTAGTCAGACTGAAAATGATGAAAGAAAAATCCTTCGTATGGATACCGCAGAAATTCTTTTTGACCGTTTTCTTCACGAAGGTCTCACATCTTCACAAAGAAAGTGGGTAGAAGAGACCTGGAACCAGAATTTCAACTCTTTCCAGCCTGCAAATTATGATAATTTTGATTACACTCTCCAGGGCTTTTCCGGCACTTATGACGGCAAAAAATTCACTCTTCACGAACAGCAGAAAAAAGGTTTTGCCTTCCTCTGCAGTAAAGGTAATGGTCTTCTGGCTTATGATGTTGGTGTTGGAAAAACCGCAACCGGAATTGCAGCTCTTATCTACCAGCTTCAACAGGGAAAATGCAGCCGCCCACTTATCATTGTTCCAAAGGCGGTTTATTCAAAATGGCTACACGATATCCGAGAGCTTTTCCCAAATGTTACTCTAAACGAGCTGAAAAACCTAAACAAAGACATAATTGATAAGCTCCGCATGAACTCAGTTTTTGCAGAAGAAAATGACGGTCTGCTTATTCCCAATAATTCCCTTTCAATCTGCACCGCTGAAGCAATGGAAAAAATCTACTTTAAGCCCGATACTCAGCCCCTGCTGGAAGAATCCTTTTCTCATATCCTTACAAAGAAAAAACAAAAAGAATATTTTACCCCATCTGAAGGTCTTGAATTTGAACAATACGTATTTTTTGAAGAACTGGGAATTGACCTGCTCCTTGTTGACGAAGCACACCGCTATAAAAATCTAATTAAAAAAGTTACTGGCTCAGGTTATTCAGAGTTTTCCCGACTAGGCTTTGGGGAGCCTTCTTCCAGGGCGGTCAAAATGTTTGCTATTACAGAATATATCCACCGCCACAATAAGGAAAAAAATGTCTTTTTTCTTTCTGCAACACCTTTTACAAACTCTCCAATGGAAATCTACACTATGCTGCTTTTTACCGGCGGCAACGAAATTCGTTCCATGGGTTACAGGAACATAAATGATTTTCTTAATGAGTTTGCCGAAATCAAAATTGAATGGACTGTAAATAACAAAAATGAAGTTGTCCGAAAAACCGTAATGAAAAATTTCCGCTCCCTTGATGCTCTGCAGAAAATCATCCAGAATTATATAGATAAAGTTGATGCAGAAGATGCTCATATCAATCGTCCGGAAAAAGAAACCCACGTCATCAAAATTGAAATGACAAATCTTCAAAAGAAAATCTACGATTCACAAATCCAGCGCCTTACCACAGCTTTCTCTCTTGATACAATTTTTTCTGCCATGAACACCATGCGCATGTGCCTTATTTCGCCAACACTGGTAAAAGACAAAAATATAAAAGTGCCAGACCTTTCAGAATTTGTTACAGCCTCCCCAAAAATACTCCTTGTTTGTGATTCGGTCATCAAAATCTATAAAGAAAAACCTGATTGCGGCCAGATAATTTATCTTCCTCGTGGAGTAAAAGAATTTACCGCCGTAAAAAACTATCTTATAAAAAACAAAATTCCAGAAGCCGCTATAGGCATGATGAATTCCTCTACAAGTGAAAGCCGCAAGGAGAAAATTACAAAAGCCTTTAACAATCCTTCAGATCCACTCAAAATCCTAATCGGGTCTGAAACAATCAGTGAAGGCGTAGATCTTAACGGAAATTCTCTTGTTCTCTACAATTGTATGCTGGGATGGAATCCTACAGAACCTCTACAGGTAGAAGGCCGTCTGTGGCGTCAGGGAAACCGTCAGAAAAAAGTTCACATAGTTTATCCTCTTATGTACAACTCCCTGGATTCTCTGATTTATCAGAAACATGATGAAAAAGCCAGCCGTATTGATGCAATCTGGGAATATCGGGGTGACAAAATCAATGTTGAAGAAATTAATCCTGCTGAACTCAAGTTTGATCTTATAAAATCTCCAGAAATGAAGGCCGATATAGTCCTTGAACAACGATCCCTTCCACTTAAACGGGAACTCAAAATAATAGAAGAAAGTAGAAGTCTTTTAACTCTTGCCGACGAGCGAATTGCTCTTATTTTGAATGAAATTGATGAACTTCAAAAACAAATAGATAATTTAAATAATGAAATTAAAGAAAGTCTAGAAAAGAATAAAGATATGCCGGAAGCTTTTCAGCATTTTTCTGACATGATAATCAATAATGCAAAAGAGGAAAAAAAGACCCTTGAGCAGGAAATATCTGGAAAGAAAAAGAAAATAGCTTTAGTAGAGGCAAACTTAAAAAAGAAAATGGGGACTCAGTATTCAGATAAGGCAGATTGTTTATCAAAACTAGCAAAAAAACAAAGTGAAATAGAAAAGCAAATTGAACTCCTCAATAAAGACCGAGACAATCTTATTGAACTCTATAAAAGCCAGTATATTCAGCAAAAATATCACTTGCAGAGTATTCCTAAACTTGTTGATTCGCTTGCTGAAAGTATTATGGAAAATACCAAGAGTTAAAGACTATAACAGGACTTGATATTAAAAAAAAGGAAAATTAAATCGGAATTTTTACTTTTCTTTTTTACCTTCTTCTACAAGTTTGGCTTTTTTCTTTTCTTTTAAGGTTAACTTAAGATGTTTGACTGCTTTTACCGGATGATAAAACAACATTCTAGGGCCTGAAAATCTCATTACCTGGCGGATTTTTTCCCGGTATTGAGGAGAATAACAATGGGTTGGACAAAAGGAACAGAAGGTCTTTGTACCCTTTGCAGTGTAGGGACAATTTTGAACTTTTTTACTGACATAGGACAAAAGTTCTTTACATTCATTGCATAAAAAAACCGGGGACTTCATTGCCCTGGGGCTTTTATGAACCTTGCGGCAATAAAGTTGAATCATTATTGTGACTGTTTTTTCTTCATCATCTCTTTTGGATTTTATTTCCTGGCTTTCTATTTTTACTGACATCGTTTTTGCTCACATAAAACCTAACTTTGTCTTCCACTTTCCAACTTATAAATTTTATCTGCATATTCAAAGGTTGAATCTCGGTGGGAAACTATTACAACCGTTTTGTCCTTACTTTCTTCTTTTACAGCCTTCATAATTTCGTGTTCATTGTAGGAATCCAGATTACTTGTTGGTTCATCCAATAAAAGAAAATCTCCCTGATGTAAAAAGGCTCGGGCAAGTCCCAGTCTTTGTCTTTCTCCGCCCGAAAAATTATCTCCTAATTCTGCAACTGAAGTTTGATATCCTTCTGGCAATTCCATTATAAAATCGTGAATATTTGCTTTTTTACAGGCTTCTTGGATTTCTTCCAGGCTTGCATCTAATTTTGCTATGCGGATATTATTTTCTATACTATCGTGGAATAAAACTGTTTCCTGACTGATATAGGATTCAAGGTCCCGTAAATTATCGGTATCAATTTTTTCAACTGATTCCTGGGAAATTTCCACACTTCCACTGTCTGCCTTCCAAAAATGCATAAAAAGTTTGAGTAAGGTTGATTTTCCTGAACCAGATTTTCCCTGTATTCCAATAATTTTATTCTTTGGAAAATCCATATTGATATCTGTTAAAATCTTTTCCTGTGGATTTGAAGGATAAGTAAAGTTTACAGCCTTTGCCTGGCCCCCCTGGAAATCTACTTTTACTCCATTTTTAACATCCGGCAAGATTGGCTCTTCGTCCAAAAGATCTATTACTCTTTTTCCACTTGCAATTGTTCCACTTAAACCTGAACCCAAGGCAGAAACTGCAAGAACCGGCCCAAAAGATGAAATCATTGCAACGGTAGAAATAATAACCTGCATATATGAAATCTGGCCATTCTTGTATAGATAAAGACTTACAAAAAGCATTGCTAAAGTAAAAGCTGTTACAAAAAATCCACTGAGGGCAGCCGTAAATCCTTCGTGATAGGCAAGTTTCTTTTTAGTTGCTAACAATTCATCACTTTTTGAGCGGATTTTTTCTAATTTTTCCTTACCATTTTTATACAAAATACTTTGCTTTAATCCACGCAGGCAGTCTAATAAAAAGGAATTCATGTTTGCAAATTCTTTTCGATGGGCATTACCCAATTTTACTGCACTTTTATTTACACAAAGTGGAAGAATTATTCCAATTGTAAAATAGGCAAGGCCTGCAACTAAAACAAGCCATAAATTAATCTGGCCAAAGAAAATCAACATTCCAATTGAAACTAAAGTTGCAATACAGATTGGACTGATTGTATGGGCATAAAATACTTCCAGAAGTTCTATATCGCTGGTAAGAAGGGATATTAAATTTCCTTTTTCTTTTGTTTCCATTTTTGCAGGACCAAGTTGTCGTAACTTTTGGAATACAATTGCACGAATGCGGGCCAAAATTGTAAATGCAAGATAGTGATTACAATATTGTTCAATGTAATGTAAAACTCCTCTGGCAATTCCAACTATAAGTAAAATGTATAAAGGTCTTTCTCCAGCTAAAGCAAGGCTACCAAAAACTGGTATTCCAATAGCACAAAAATGTCCCAAAGTTCCAAACAAAACTGCTAATAACATTACAGGAAAAAGAGGCATTATTAATTTTGAAAGTCTGAGTAAAGTTTTCATTATTGTAATCCTCCTTTTTCGAAAGTATAGATTTTATCTGCACCCTGACAGTTTTCTTTTCGGTGACTGATCATAATTATTGTTTTTTCCTTTTTAAGTTGATGTAAAAGTTCCAGAATTGCTTCTTCGCTTTCTACATCGATATTACTTGTTGCTTCGTCAAAAATATAAACTTCGCTATTGTGTAAAAGGGCACGAGCTATTGAAAGTCTTTGTTTTTGACCTCCACTCAAATTGTTTGCATTTTCCATAATCTGAAAATCAAGTCCGCCCATTTCTTTAACAAAGCCTTCTAACTGAACTTTTTGAAGGGCCTGCCACATTTCTTCTTCACCAGCTTTTGGATTACCTTCTAAAAGACAATCGCGGACGCTGCCTTTAAATATCCAGTCGTTGTGAGAAATATATGAAATATAATCGTACAAACTTTGAACCGAAACTTTATTTAATTCGATTCCCAGGATTTTTGCTGAACCTGAATAATCCCGGTTGATTCCACAAAGGACTTTTGCACTTGTTGATTTTCCTGAACCTGACTTTCCTACAAAGGCAACATAAGAACCTTTTTGAATTGTAAGATTTATATTATTAAGAACACTTCGCTCTCCAAACTTATAACTTAAATCTTTTACTTCAAATAAGCAGGCGTTGCGGGCGGCGTTTGAGCCCGCAGAAGGGGTAGAGGAAGACTCGGAAGAGGCTGAAGCGAGGGGAAGGCTTTCCCCTCCTAAATCCATTTCTGGGGTATCAAGAAGGGCAAAAATATTTTTACTGGCGGTTGTTCCGTTCATTGCGGTGTGAAAATAAGAACCCAGGCGTCTAAGCGGAATAAAAAAATCGGCAGAAAGTAAAATACAAACAAAGGCGTTATAAACTGACATCTGGCCCCTAAAATATGAAGAAAGAGCTGCGGCAATTCCAAGTCCAGCCCCCGCATAGGCAACAATATCCATAATGATTATTGAATTTAACTGAAATGAAAGAACCTTCATTGTAACTTTGCGGAAATGTTCGGCTTCCTGGCCAATTTTTTCCTGCTTGTACTGGTCGGCCTTGTAGATTTTTAAAGTTGTAAGCCCCTGAAGATTTTCCAGGTAGTTATCTGCAAGTTTTGCGTACTGATCCATATATTTTCCAAGGATTTTTTTTGCGATTTTTTGAACCATAACTATGGACATTGGAATTAAAGGAACGCAAACAAGAAGAATTACTGCCATTTTTAGATTTATAAAGGCAAGGATTGCAAAAGTTGTAAGAGCGGCAATCATACTGTAAAAAAACTGAGGAAGATATTGGCCGAACCAGACTTCTATCTGCTCTACCCCTTCTACCGCAAGCTGAATGATTTTAGCAGTTGGAGTTTTTTCCTGATACTGGCTGCCAAGTCGTAAAAGTTTTTCGTAAATTAAAGAACGCAAGGTCTTTTTTACCTGCTGAGAAGATTTAAAACTTGTGACGGCAGAAAACTGGCTGGTCAAAAAAGAAATTATAAGGGAAAGTCCTATAAGAATTGCTGGGATAAGAATATTTTCTCCCTTATTTTCGATTATTTTTGCAAGGGTAAAAACCAGAAGGGCATTTGAAAGCAAAGCCAATACTTTTAATAAAACTGTAAGAAAAACGTATTTCTTAGATTCAGGCACCAGATTAATGAGCCTTTTATCAATCATCATATTCTAACCTCGGTTAATGTATACTAACACAATTTTGATTTTCTGTCCGCAAGGGGGGTTGGCGGGGATTTACTGGGGGGCCCGGGGATTTGTCGGGTTGGTGGGGATTTACTGGGGGGCCCGGGATTTGTCGGGTAGGTGTGGAGGCACGGAGGGGGGCGGTTGTTAGAGGAAACTAACTATTGACAAAAAGGGGCTTTTTATTTATTTTGTGATTAGTTAGGAGCGACTAACTTTCATGAGTTTAGACAAGATTATTATTAAATGCAGTGCCCCTTGTATCTGTGGTATTAAGCCCGGAAATATGTTCACTGTAAAACGCGAATCTTATTCAAGGGTGGCAGTTGAAAGTTGGAGAGAGAGCTTAAAATCTAACGGATTGGTATTAGAAACTTTTGAAACTTCTGATAATACCATGATGATTTTTATTTACAATTTCATTTGGATTCGTCAAATGCTTGAAGATTGCTTTGCCCAGTCTTATTTGAGGGGTAAAAATTATCCCGTAAATAGGGGGACTTTAGCTGTTTTAAATGAACTTTTTGGCCGTCTTAAAAAACATCAGGAATTTCCCCATGAGGTAGGATTATTTTTAGGCTACCCGATTGAAGACGTAATCGAGTTTGAAAAAAATCAGGGACAGGACTGTAAATATTGCGGTTGCTGGAAATCTTATTCTAACCCTGAATTAGCAAAAAAAAGTCTGGGAAATTTTTTAGACTGCAGCAAAATGTGTCAAAAATGGTTTGAAGAAGGACTTACTGTTCCTCAGATAATCAAAAAATATAAAATAGTGACTGAAAAAGTCGCATAAGTGAGGTTTTTATGAAAGTTGCAATCGTATATGCCAGCACAACTGGAAATACAGAAGCTATGGCAAATGCTATTAATGAAGCAGTTACAGCAGCAGGTGCTGAAGTAACATTCTCAACTGCAGACAGTGCAGATAAAGCAGCCGTATTGGCAAGTGATGTTATCCTTCTTGGATCTCCTGCTATGGGTGACGAAGTTCTTGAAGATTCTGTTGAAGATTTCTTTGCAGGAATTGAAGGCGAACTTAGCGGAAAGAAAGTAGCATTATTTGGTTCTTATGATTGGGGTGACGGACAGTGGTTACGCGATTGGACTGACAGAGTAAAAGCTGCAGGAGCAAGTATTACAAATGACTTCCTTATGATTAATCTTACTCCAGATGATGCTGGCCTTGCTCAGTGTAAAGAATGGGCTGCAAAAGCAATTGCTTAAAAATATATTTTGTTAAAATTAATTTCTTAAATTCATAAAAAAGGACAGGAGATATGAAAGGTAAAATGCATTTCAAAATCCCCTGTCCTTTTTTTATATTTTCAGTTTTTTTCTAGGATATTTTACTCTTTGTAAACTGCGGCTGCTTCTGGGCTGATAAATCCCATTGGATCACGTTTCTTGAAAAATCCGTTACAATCCCAAAGCATTGGGCAGAAATTGAATTCTTCACTTAAATCAACAACGCTTTTCATAAACAAGTCGTAATTTTCTTTTGGACTTCCGTCTTTTTGCCAGGCAACTCCATATTCACCAATAATTACACCATAGCCTTCATCAACAAATTTCTTCATCTTGCTGAACTGATTTCTCATAAGTGAAATATCCTGTTTTGTTCCCCAGGTATTTTTACATTTACCCCAGGAAGCATCTTCACTCAAAATACAATAAGTTGATGGTGTGTAATAATGAACTGAAACCAAAAGTCTATTTTTAACTTTATCTTCTGGCATTTTATAACTGTTAGAAATTGTCTTATCAATATCTGTGTCGTAGCCTGCAATCAAGAGGAATCTGTTTTTATTGTTTCCGCCAGTTGATCGAACTAAATCTACAAAGCACTGATTAATTTTATTTGTGGCTTCATAACATTCAAATTCAGAAAGTACACCTCTCTTTCCTTTTGATAAAGCGGTGTCGTCATTTAATCTTCCGCCTAACTCTTCGTTTGCAGATTCAAAAATTACTTTATCTCCGTAATTCATAAATCTTACTGCAATCTGAGTCCAGATTGCCTTGTACATCATAATTGCCCACTTTCTGTGATCTTTATTTGCAGAACCAAATAAACCCCACCACTGTCCATCCCAGTGATCATTGATGATTACATATAAATCATTATTCAAAGCATAATTTACAATTTCTTCTACACGATCAAGATAGGCTGTATCAATTATGTATGAACCGTGTTCGTAATCAATCATATTTGTCCAGGCAATTGGAATACGAACTGACTTAAATCCTGCTTCTTTGTAGGCATCAAAAATCTTCTGATTAGTTACTGGCTGACCCCAAAGCTGTTCATAATCCTGAGGTTTTTTATTAGGATTTCCGTACCAGCCACGATAAGCTTCAAGAGTATTTCCAAGGTTTATTCCATTTCCCATAAGAACTGTTAACTCTGTTGCAGTCAATTTATTATCCATTGGCTGAGCTTGTGTTACCAGACTACTTTTAGTATCTGGAACTTTTACTTTTAGCGAAAAGTCTTCGTTATAACCAAAAGCAAAGAAATTAGCTCCCATTAAGAATAATAAAGAATAGATTAATATTTTCTTCATATTTTCCCTCTTAAATATATTATTTCCTTTAATAATTCTACAATTTAAAATTCAATTAAAAATTAAAAATTATGTAATATTAAATAACATTTTGTGCATTAAAAATTATTTCTTTTGACGGCTTTTTACGCCATTCAGTTCTTTATAATAATCCAGATATTGAACTATAATTCCCAGAGCCATTTCTACTCCCTTCTGGATTTTTTCATCTTCTTCGGCTTCTTCAACATTACTTTCGTAAATTGCATCTCTAAGTCTGCAAAATTCATTGTTCATTGCCAGATATTTTTCTGTTGCAGTCATTTTTTCCTCCACAGTTATTTTTATTCTATTTTACACAAATAAGAAATCTTATTTAACCTCAAGATTTATACTTCTACACCTAAAATACAAGATAAAAATTTCCTGTAAATACAATTTCACAAAAAAGAATAATTTACTGTAAATGTTTTTTTTACTAGAATAATGGCAGATTTTACCCAGGCAATTAGCAGCGGTAATTAAATCTGACATAAAAAAGGAGTTGTTTTTTATGAAAAAAATTTTTTCGTTTTTGATTTTACTTACTTTCAGCCTTAGCTGCCTTTTTGCACAAAATTACGACAAAAAGTTTAAGGGCTGGAAAAAAACAGAAACCCAACACTTTAGGTTTGTGTATGAAGATGAGCAAAGGGAAGTTGTAGAAAGCTATGTAAAAATTGCTGACCAGGCATGGAACAATATTGGAAAAATCTACGGATTCCCTGCAGATAAAACTAATGTTTACGTTGTTGGACGTACAAATACTCAAAATGCTTTGACTTATTTTTCTCCAACAGAAATTGTGATGTTCTCAAATCCTTTTACTATGCCTCTCTTTGGTTTTAGAGAAGGCTGGCAGAATCTTGTATTTACTCACGAATTAGTTCACGCCGCAAACATTCAATTCGAAGATAAAAGTAAAATTGATCAATATCTAATTGGACCAATCGCTAAATCTTTTGATATTTCTGCTGTAAATGGCTGGGCCACCGAAGGTCTTGCAACAGTTCTTGAAACAGAATTAACAAAAGGTGGACGTGGCCGAAGTCCTTATTTTGAACTTTCTTACAAAGCCGTAACTTTGGATAATGGTTTTATTTCCTACGATGATATTGGATTTGAAGCAGAACCTCCTAGCAGCCAGAATTATGTAATGGGTTATCTTATCATGAGAAGTATTGCCGACCGCTTTGGATTAGAAGCTTTGAGTGATATAGAAAGAAACCGTGAATATGGTCAATCTTGGGAAGACGCAGTTCTTTTTGTAACTGGAGTTTCTGCCCAGGAAATTTACCGGGATGTAAGAATTGCCCTTTCTAAAAAATTTGCAGACGAAAGAAAAATCCCAGAAGGAATTATAATTTCGCCAAGAGACTTAAATACAAATTATACAATTCCTGCAATTATCAATGATGACGGATCTATTATTGCTTTACGTTCCAGAAGTGGTTACGACACAGCAGTAGTTTCTTTAGATCCAAGTGCAAAAAGAGGAATCAACTATATAGAAGATTCTAATCCCCAGGAAGATATAGAAAGTCTTTACAAAGAAACAATCCTCTTTAGTGCAAATTTTATGGATGATGAATCTATTACCGCAGATAAAAATGGAAACATTTATGCCACAATTGGAATGAGCAAAAATGAAAAAAATCCTGGCTATGAAATTGAATCTGCCCTTTACAAATGGACAAAAGAAGATGGCCTTAAAAAAGTAACTAAAAAGATTTCCCTCTTCCATCCTTCTGTTAGCCCAAATGGAAATTTATTGGTTGCAACTCAGCAGCAGGGCCTTCACATGAAACTTGTTACTGTTGATACAAATACTTTTGAAGTAAAAGACCTTTTACAGAGTGATGATTTTGACTTTATTGAACCAAAAGTTAATGAAGACGGCAGTAAAGTTGCCTTTATGCTAGTAGACAATGAAAGAGCAAGAATTGCAGTTTTAGATGTAAATGATCCTGCTAATTATAAAATCCTTGCAAATGATGAAGAAAAAATCTATGACCCAGCATATCCTAACTGGACCCAGGATGGAAAAATAACCTTCACTTGTAACTACAGGGGCCGTCTGGAAATCTTCCAGGTTGAAGATGACCTTACAATTACACCGGTTCTTTCGGATCCAATTGGTGCAATCTGGGCTTATAAAACTGACAGAGGTATTTATTACAGCTCAGAATCTTCTTCGGGTTCTGTAATTAAAATGAAGCCTGCCAGTGAATGGGGAAATGTTGCTGATTTTGAAGGTCCAAGTCCAGCTGGAGAAATTGCAAAATTTGGACATCTCGAAAATGATTATCCAGATTTTAAACCTTACACCGTTCTTTCTGACAGAGATGTTTCCGGCGAAAAAGAAAATAAAGAAAATGCCCAGGAAATTAGCGCCGACACAGTGGATGAAAATTCGACAGAGGATTCTACAAGCGATTCAGCCGATTCAACAGATTCAGCCCAAGCTTCCCAGGAAAATTCAGATAAGGAAGAAGAGATTGTAGAAGGAAAATACATTAAACATCGCAGCCAGGAAAATATTGACCGCGCCGCTCAGGACAACCCTGTAATTACAGAAATCCAGAAGGAAAAGAATTATTTCCCATGGCCTCAGCCTTTCTTCTATGCTCCTTTTGTAAACTTTATTGTAAATCCAAACACAGAAGATTTTTATCTGGCACCGGGAGCCTTCTTTATTGCTACAAGACCTAAACTCCAGATGAATATGGGTGCTTACTTTGTTGATTTCTTTTATTTCCCTTCATTCAAAAACTTTACAGGAGAAATTGGTTGTTTTACTCCGCTTGGAAAATCAAATTTTACCTTTAGTTTAAATCATGATATTAAATTCTCTGATAATGAATCTTATACCCTTTTCCTTGATACAACTTCATGTTTAATCGCATGGAATTTACCAATCATAGAAAGAAGTCAGCACAGAAATCAAACAAGTTTAAATCTGATAACTTCGGCTTACTACTCATTAAACCGTTCCAGTGCAGATGTAGCTTCGATTAGTGAATCTGATACACTTTCCCATGGATTAAGTCCACAGGCCGGTTTTGAATTTTATTTCCAAAAAGAAGAAGCTAAAGAAAAATACTACGGTATTGATTTAGTTGCTTTAGCCCTGGCTTATTATGATTTTACAAGTGAAGATATTTACTTCGGTTTTGAAGGCGAAGGTACTTTCTTTGAAAGTTATAATTCTACAATTTTGGAAGTATCACTTAAGGGCCGTTACACACCTTACCCACAGGATATCGTTCCTACAAGTTCAAGAGTTAGATACGGTGGTGAAAAACTGGACTGCAGCTATCCAACAAGAATTATTCCTCGTATTGCTTATACCTTCCCATCATATTCTATGGGATTAGATTTAAGAACTTACTGTGAAGCCCTTCTTTCTATGGGAGATGATGATTCAGACCCAGCTTCATCACCTTTGTACATCAACCACAGTATTACACCAGGAGCTGAATTTACATTAAAATCTGGTTATGCAGAATGTGCCTTTGGTACTTCTTATAAAATCAAACCTCAGGAAGATTTTGATTATAAAAACTTCAAGTTCTACGTAACAGCAAAATTTGGCGCTTTAAGATATTAATTAAAGAAAGCAGTTAAATAAAAAGACCAGCCATAAATAGGAAGTGTGGAGTGCACTTCAATAATTGGCTGGTCTTTTTTTATTCTCACAAAGAACTATTTTAGTAATTCTGCAATATGTGAATCGATTGCCTCTGGAGTATCAGTTGGGGCAAATCTCTTTACAACTACGCCATCCTTACTTACTAAGAACTTTGTAAAATTCCATTTGATTTTTGACGAAAGTTTTCCCTTCTTTTCGCTTTTTAAGTAATTGTACAGTGGATCAGCATTTTTTCCATTTACATCAATTTTAGCAAACTGCTTAAAAGTAATTCCAAAACGACCAGTACAGAAAGTATGAATTTCTTCATCATTACCTGGAGCCTGATTTAAAAACTGATTACAAGGGAAATCTAAAATTTCAAAACCCTGGTCCTTGTATTTAGTATAAAGTTCCTGAAGTCCTGTGTACTGTGGAGTAAAACCACAACCGGTTGCTGTGTTTACAATAAGTAATACTTTACCCTTGTAATCGCCTAATGAAACCTGGCTTCCATCCTGAGCCTTAACATTAAAATCATAAATAGACATTTAATAGCCTCCTTAATAAACACAATCTATATCGCTTTTAATTGTATCCTTTTCTATTGCTTACAACATAAATATACAGGCTAAATTATATTTTGTCAAATATATTGTATACAATATTTTATTAATATTTTGTTAAGAGATAAGTTAAATAAAAAAAGTGTATTCCAAAAATTTACAACTTTTGAAATACACTTTATTCACTCCAGACTATCGCCTGCTTTTACTCTTAAAGAACTAAATCAACTTTTTTGTAAAAATCTTTTTCCAGTAAATTGCCAGAGTAATTATTGTAGTCAAAAGGGAAAGTAAATCAGAAACAGGGCCGGTCCATAAAACTCCCTCAATACCCATAAAAATTGGGAGGATAAGAGTTACTGGAATCTGGAATATAATCTGCTTTGAAAGAGAAAGAACTGAAGCCTGTACAGGGTAGCCCAAAGACTGGAAAAATATTCCACTCATAATCTGAATACCAGCTGTAGGAATTAAAAGTAAATAGATTCTCATACATTTAATTGCAAACTCATTGTAAAGATCATTTTCCTGTCCAAAAATACTGATGATTGCCATAGGTTTTAACTGAGCCAGTAAAAATGCAAGAGTACAGAGCAAAGTTGAAATAAAGGCAACTAATTTAAAAGTCTTCTTTACCCTGTCATAACGGCCGCTACCATAATTGTATCCAAAAATAGGCTGAGCACCGGCTGCAAGACCAATTACCATACTCATAATAATTGCAAAAGTCTTCATTGTAATTCCAAGAGTTGTAACCGGAATATCTGCCCCATATTTACTCTGTGAACCATATTTAACAAGAACATTATTTCTGATTGCAATTGCTACAACCAAAGCCATTTGAGTAATAAAAGAAGAAATACCAAGTTTAGTTACTTTTGAAATTCTACTAAGACATTTTTTAAAAACATAAGAATCAAGTTTTACAGATTTTGAAAGCTTTGCAACGTAAATAATATTCAAAAGAGCATTTGCGGCCTGACCTAAAATTGTAGCCAAAGCAGCTCCTTTTACGCCCCAGTGGAATACAAAAATAAAAACAGGGTCCAAAACGACATTGATTATTGTACCTGTAAAAAGGCCTATCATATTGAACTTTGGACTTCCGTCGGCACGAATAATACTTGCTCCACCTGCACAAATTGCACTAAGAGGTAAACCAAAAGCAATTATTCTTCCGTAATCTATTGCATAAGGGAGAATTCCATCCGAAGCACCAAAGACCTTGCAAAGAGGTTTTAAGAAAATCAAATAAAGGACTGCAATTAATAATCCGCTAAAAACAATACCAACCAATCCGGCTGCAGTTCCCCGGGCTGCTTCATCTTCATCTTTTTCTCCAAGTTTTAGACTCATATAAGCGGCTGCACCATCACCAAACAAAAGTGCAAAAGCCATTGCAAAAGTCGCCATTGGGAAAATTACAGAAGTAGCTCCGTTTCCTAAATATCCAACGCCCTGTCCAATAAAAATCTGATCTACGATATTGTAAAGTGAATTTACAACCATAGAAATAATTCCAGGAATGGCAAATTTAGCCAGTAATTTTCCTATATTTTCTGTTCCTAAAACATTTTCTTTCTTTTCTGATTGAATAACCTTATCTTCCAATTTCTTCCCTACTCTACTATTAAATTGTTTCTTTGTAATTTTATTGAAAATGATAACAATTACTGTAATATTTCGCAATACAGAAAATTCTCTATCCATATCATTAAAAAAAGACAATATTTTAATATTCAAGGCTGTTCTATTATTGTAGACTTTTGTATTACTTTTTTAGACTAAATTATGATAGTCTTTAAAATGATAAAAATTCTGGAGGAAAATTTTATGAAAAAGCTTTTATCCTTTTTCTCAATTCTAGCTTTATTTTCAATTTCACTTTTTGCTAAAGAACCTGCTTTAACCTACAACAAAGACAAAGCAATTGTTGATACAGGTTCAGTTAAATTTGAAGATATTGGAGCAAAAGAAACTGTTTCAAGAATGATAACTGGTTGGAATTTAGGAAATACACTTGATGCTAACAACGGAAGCCGTGCAGGTTTAAGTTCAGAAACTTGCTGGAGCCAACCTAAAACCACAAAGGAAATGATTGATGGACTTGCAAAATCAGGAATTAAAACAATAAGAATCCCTGTAAGCTGGTCAAATCACATTATTGATAAAAATTACACAATTGATCCTAAATGGATGGCACGTGTAAAAGAAATCGTAGACTGGGCAATCGAAAATGACATGTATGTAATTTTAAATTCCCACCACGATGTTTACCACAGCAACACTACTATGCCTTATGGAAAAGGTTATTATCCAAGCTCAAAAAATTATGATGAATCTGCTGCCTTTTTAAGAAATCTCTGGTCACAAATCTCACTTGCTTTTAATAAAGGCTATGACGAACACTTAATTTTTGAAACCTTAAATGAACCACGTTTGAGAGGAACAAGTCAGGAATGGTGGTTTGATGCTTCAAGAAAAGAATCTTTAGACGCTGCAGATGTTTTAAATAAATTTAATCAGCTTATTGTAGATACAATTAGAAGCAGTAAAGGAAATAATGCTAACCGTTGTATTATGGTTCCTGGACTTGCTGCCTCACCAAATTCTGCTCTGGTAAAAGAATTTATTATTCCAAAAGACAAAAAAGCTGATCACCTTATTATTTCTGTTCATATGTACACTCCATACTCATTTGCAATGGAAAGCCCTGGACAGACAGTTTTTACCGAACGGCTTAAGAATGAACTTGCCCAGACAATGATTAGCCTGGACAAAAAATTCGTTCAAAATGGATATCCTGTTGTAATTGGTGAATATGGAGCCACAAATAAAAACAATCTTGAAGAAAGAGTAAAATGGTTTGAATTCTTCAATAGTTTTGCAAGAAAACACGGTATGACAGCCGTCCTTTGGGATAACGGTTCATACCAGGTAAGTGGAACTGATTACAATGAAAAATATGGATTTTACAACAGAAGAAACCAGACCTGGTACTTCCCAGAAATCCTTGACGCAATCCTTAAAGGCTGCTCAAATCAGGAATAATTTTAAGACAAATTAAAATCTAAAACTGGCCTGCCCTACTTTTTTGAATTCGAATAATTTTCGAGTAAAGTTCGGTAGGCCAAATATTTTGTAGTCCTGTAATAAGGTAAAATAAAAATCCTAAATACAGGAATAAATAGCCCAGCAATAGCCCAAAGTATATAAGTCAAATCAAGATAAAATAATTTAAATCTATATCCTTTTGTAATTTTCTTACTTATTTTAAGAGCCGATAAAACTCCCACTCTTTCATCATCAATAATGGCATAATCGGCCTGAGAATAAGAATAATACTTAATTGCATAAACCACAGAAAAACCAATAAAAATCAAGTAAGTTCCAATTGTACTTACACTTTCTACACTACCACTACCAGTTTTACCAATTATAATAGAAGCAACAATTACAAAAATCATTCCAGGAAGAATTCCAAGAAGTGACCAGAGAAAATACCACAAAAACTTCCAGCAAGCCAAAGCTAAAGCCTTGCCACTAAAAGAAAATCCCCTTCCATAATCAGAAAATTTTACAGGCTCAGGACTCTTACATAAAAGTGAAGCTAAATATCGGCAGGGAGTATCTGCAATTGGTTTTACAATAAAAGTAACCAAAAGAAAAAGGAAATATTTAAGCCATGGAAAAGACTTAATATCAATCATATTTCCTTGACTAACAGCTTCTGTAATATTTTTATATTCCTCCCAGGGAAAAACTCCAGTAGTCAAAATTATAAGGGCTATTACAGAAAAGAAAGTTGCCAAAAAAGGAATCAGACCTCGATTAACCATCCTGCTTCTTGCTTGTATTTTAAAATCACGAACGTCAAATTCAATTTTCTCTCTGTATTCCTGAATCTCGTTTTCCATGCCGGCTCCTTGAAAGAATAATTTTTTCAATAATAAAATTATACTACAATAGTAAACAATTTTTCTTACAAAGAAAATGAATTTAGTCCGCAAAGTAAAAAAACTTAAACAAATTTTTCAAAAACTGTTATACTAAAGATGAATTATGGAAGAAAAACCTGGCTGGAAATACCAATTTATAGAATCTCTGGGCATGAAAATTGCCATAAATGAAGAAACAAAGGTTCTTTATAGCGAAGACAAAATCAGATATTCTCCAGAAGAATGCCAGCTGCTTTCAAAAATCAATTATCAGATTCCACTTCAAGTTCACATAGTAAAAAAAATCTTCCAGGGAAATATTATAAGCCTCCAGTAAATCTCCTTAAATTATCTTTTCTATAAAATTTTCAATGTGTTATAATGATTAATTATGGAAAGAGAAAATAAAGTTAAAACCCTAAGAATTTTAAAAATCGACGAAGAAATCAGAAAAGGAACTTATCCAAACGTTCCATATTTTATGAAAAAATTCGAAGTTTCCCGGTCAACAATTATGAGGGACATAGAATTTTTAGCAGATCAGTACAACGCTCCTCTTGAATACGATTACGTTCACGAAGGATACCACTACACCGACCCTACATTTTTTATCAAAAGTATGATGCTTACAGAAGGGGAACTTTTAACCGTAACTACAATTCTACCTCTTCTGGAACAATATAAAAATACCCCTCTAGAAGCTTCATTTAAAAATATACTTACAAAAATGCTGACCCTTCTTCCAAATGAAGTAAAAGTTGATTCAGAATTCAACACAGCCGAAGTAACTTATTTAAAAGACCCACTTCCAGAAATTGCCCAGGAAACTTTCAATGTTGTTTTTAAGGCCGTAAGAAATAAAAAAACTCTTGAATTTGGTTATCGTTCCATTAGCAAACAGGATTACTCTTTCCGCGAATTTGATCCTTATAATGTTCTCTGCCAGAAAGGTAACTGGTATGTAATAGGTTATTGTCACCGTCACCAGGATATAATGGTTTATGCACTTTCCAGAATGAATAACGTAAAGGAAAGTAAATCATCTTTTGAAGTAAAGAGTGATTTTGATTTAAATAATCACATAGATCCTGATTTAGGAATTTGGAATAATAAATTTCCGCCTGTACAAATTGAATTACTTTTTAATAAGGAAATAAATACCTATATTCTTGAAAGAACTTGGCATGCAAATCAAACCTGCCGTCAAAATGAAGATGGTTCAGTTTACCTGAGTTTTACCTCAAATCAATTACAGGAAACTCTTTACTGGGTTTTACATTTTGGCTCTTCTGTCCAGGTTTTAAATCCTCTTGAGTTAAAAGAAATGGTCAAAAATGAAATTCAAAAAATGTGGGAAATTGTAAAAGATAAATAGATAAAATCACTTTCTGCAAGAAATTCTTTTAATTTAAAGATTACAAGAGTCCATGAATAAATATGGACTTTACTAATCTTTAAATCTCTTCCTCCAAAAAAATTGAAAGAGCTCAGCAAAATAATAAAAGAAACGACTACCTGTTTTATCTTTTTAGTAAAAAATCGCCTAAAAACTGTTAACTTTTTTAAACAGTCCCCTCTTCTAATAAATTTTACTATTTAAAAAATTCAAATTCGCTGGACTTTACTAATCTTTACTGGACTCTTGTAATCTTTATTGGACTTTCCTAATCTTTAACCCCGAAAGATTACAAAGGTCCATTACTAATCAAAGTCAAAAAGTTAAAATACTGTATAAATTTATGGACAATCCCAATCTTTAGCTGGACCTGCCTAATCTTTGCCGCTTTGCTGGTGTTTAAAATTTTAAACAGCTCCTGACCGGAAAAAATCACCTTTTGGGGCTGAATTTTCAAAAAACTGGACTTTTGTAATCTTTACTGGACTTTACTAATCTTTAAATTCTATTTTTCTCCCAGAAATGAAGCCTTTTACTGAAAAAGTTACGACTACTTGAAATAACAAATTTTATATAAGTTTTTGGACTCTTCTAATCTTTAGCTTGAAAAATGGGGTTTTTGGGGCTATTTTGACTGGAAATTCCTAATCTTTCATGGACTTTTCTAATTTTTTTAATAAATTCGGTGGACTTTTCTAATCTTTAAATCTATAATCATATTTGGGTGGAAAAATATTTGTCTTTATGCCTTGCATTTGGACTTTCATAATCTAAAAATGGACTTTTCTAATCGAATTTTGGACTCTCCTAATTTTTAGATGGACTTTTATAATCAACAACTTGCTTAATTCCTTGTAATACAAGTACTTATCCTCCCTTAAAATTTAATATTTATAAAATTTAAAAAGGATTTAAACTTTGAAAAAAAAATCATTAATTATTAAAGGATTTTCACAACAAAATATCCTCAAAATCCCTAACAATTTTTTAAGAGCAAGTTACAAATGTTCAGCAACAACCCAGAGAATGTATTTTTACTCTATTTTCAAATATTTGTCTTCTTCAAAGAGTGACAATATTGTTTCGTTTTCTTTCTCTGATTTTTTTAATGACTTGAATTTATCTGACGGACAAAAAACCCGTATTCTTATCAAAGAATCTGCAAATGAAATTCTTGATATGAAAATAGTCCTGGAAGATAACGAAAAACAATACGAAGTTACAAATGTCTTTCAGTCTGCCAAATGTGTTTTTACCGAAACAACTTTTTCTTTTAAATTCACAGATGATATGAAAGTATTTTTAGATGAATTAAAGGAAATAGGATTTTCACTTTTTGAAATTAATGATCTTGGAAAATTGAAATCTTTCTATGCCTTAAGATATTATCTTGTTGCCCTTTCTTACAAAGGATTTAAAGGTAAAAAAGGAAATATTAAAAATTCCTGGTACTTTGAATACAGCGTCGAAGATTTAAGAAAACTTTTTGATATCAATGATGATGAATATCCACAGATGGGACCTTTTAAGAATACAGTTGTTGAACTTCCTCTAAAAGAATTAAACGAAAGAAATCTTGGAATTCAAATTATTTCCACTCCTATCAAAAAGGGACGAAAAATTGTTGCTTTCCATTTTGATTGTATTGATTCTACAAAACTAGCCAAGGTTGGAGATACAAATTATCTTTACATCGAAGATCAGCATCTTGAAGAAGGAAATAAAGAAGTAAAATCAAGTGATATTCAGATGGATGCTGTAAAAATTATTTCAAGGGATCCAATCAGATATGCAGAATTACTGGCTGAAGAAAAAAACAACCCGAATATCTTTGGTTTTTCACCAGAAATTCAGGCTGTTATAAGATTAAGGGATGAACTTCAGGCTGCTGATTCTGAAAAGGAAGATTCTAAAATCAATATTGAATCAGAGCCTTCTGCTTAATTATTTTGTAATTCCACCTTTTGAAAGTCTTATGTTTCCTTTTGAAACTTCGGACATAAGATATTCAACTGCAGTTTCAATTCCCTGAGTCATAGAAAGATCATGCTCTAAAAAGAACATTTTCCATGATTTTTTTGTTGATTCCCTTATGCTTATATTCATAAGGATTTTCTTTTGTTCTACAGGGCCTGCATTCTCTGCATTTTGACTATTGTTTTCTACACTAGTTTTTTCTTCTACGATTTGAGTTTGAACTGGATTTGCAGATTTGAGAATTGAATTTGCATCAGAAATCTGTTTTTGTTCTTCAGCGGCATCCCTTAAAGTTTTCATTACAGGGTTGTCATCGTATTGGTCAAAATCTTTAGCCATTGATAAACTCCTTTACAAAATTAGCATAGTCCAGAGCAACGTTACAGTTGCTGTCATAATCAAAAATATTTGTACGGGCAAGCTGTGATTCCTGAATAGCAATAGCATCTCTGATTTTTGTATCAAATACTTTTGTTTCAAAAATTTTGGCGAAGTCTTCAAACTTCTTATTCATGTGCTGAGCAAGCCCTGCCCTACCCTTATAGCGGACAATGAGTATTCCAGACATTTCAAGACTTTCGTTTACTTCCCTGATTCCTTTGATAGTTTCTGCCAGAGCTTCTGCTCCCTGCATAGAAAAGGAATCTGCCTGTACCGGAATGATAACTGCATTAGAAGCAACAAGAGCATTAATTGTTAATGGAGAAAGTGCTGGAGGTGTATCGATTATTACATAATCATACTGGTCTTTTACTTCCTTTAATACTTTGGAAAGTTTATATACTTTATCCAGGGCAGAAAGTTCTGTCATTACATTATCAAGATTTTTATCTGACTGTACGAAGTCTCCTGCCTCTGTGTGCTGCATTGCATCCTTAAGAGAAACCTCTCCCCTGAAGACATTTATGATCGAAGGTTTAGAAGTATCTGCCTTAAAACAGTAAGAAAGATTGCACTGAGAATCCATGTCTATTGCCAGTGTTTTTTTGCCCATTTTGTGAAGCCCTGCAAAGAGGGAAGAAGCTGTTGTTGTTTTTCCTACTCCACCCTTCTGATTTGTAATTGTTACAATTTTCATAAAATTCACCCTTAAGAAAATTTGATTTTTTAACTTCTTTAATTAAAGAAATAAATAAATATTTATATATATTATATA
>JAIKYZ010000010.1 GCA_024682655.1 Treponema sp. | reverse complement strand
TGTTGGAATTACAGTAATATCACAGTTTATTCCGTAAGATTGAACTACTTTTTCGAATCTTTTTGTTGGCGCAATAATTTTATCTGCTCTTTTTAAGAAATATAAAGATATTTCACGTCCAAAAGCCCTGGAAACAGCCTTTGGGGCAAATTCCGCGTAGTTTTCAATGTAATCTTCCCAATAAGTATGAAAAGTGTAAACCATTGGAATAACTCTATGTTTAGCATAATGAGATCCAAATCGGCCAACCATATATTCAGTATTTACATGAACAATATCAGGTTTAAAATTATCCAGATATTTTTTTAAATCATGCCAAACTGCAATTTTTACTAATCTGTCTTCTTGAGAAAAAACAAGTCGATGTGAGGCAAGTCTAAAAATTTTAATCTTTCCATATTTTGTTTCCTGGATTTCTTCAAAAGAAAACTGGAATTGAGATTTGATATTGTGTTTAGATTCGTAATCCGGACAAATAATAAGTACATTGTGATTTAATTTTGTTAATTCCTGCGCAAAAGAAAAAATGGAAACACAAACTCCATTTATGCGTGGAAAATAACAATCTGAAAACATTGCTATATTCATAATTTATTTCTTATTTACTTAAATTTAAGACAGCATCTTTTTGCCAATATTCCTGAGGTGAATAGAGAGATAAGACGCTATAAAGGCTTTTTGAAAAGTTTTCGTAACCTTTTTCGGAACAAAATTTGGCCAGGGTGTTATAGCCCCTCCAAATATCCAAATCATCACCCCATTCAACAATGTCATGATGATTATTTATTTCTTCAAAAAAGTTTTTTAAATTTTTATATTGATATTCAGTATTTCTGGCTGCCATTACTTCATTTATTTTTGTAAAGCTTGTAATAACATGTAAAGCTGAATATTGAATTGCTTTATCTAAATAGCCCTTTTTATAATAATAATCAGCCAATAACATATAAGCCTGGATAGATTTATATTCAGAGGCTCTATAAAGCATAAAAAATCTTTCCATAGAATTTTTATTATTGGATTGAATTGTATTAATCATAGATTTTAATAAAGTTGCATCTTTAGCAAATTTATCTTCTACAAGGATATTTAATAGTCTAGTTTCATATTTATTATTATCATTTTGAAGATTACTAATTTCTGCAAGGTTATACAAAATTTCATATTTGAAATCAGGAATATCAAGTACAGAGGCATTTTCAAGGGCCATACTATAATAAGTTTCAGAAACATCATATTCCCCTTCCAGTTGATATATTTTACCAATTAAATACTGAGCTTCAGGATATTCTGATTCATTTTTAATATTAGTTTGAAGCTGGGCCAATTAATTATCAAAAAAATCAATTCCTTTTAGCTTGATATATTTTTGAATAATAGCGATTGAATTCTTTTCATTTCTTTTTTCCAAAATTTTTAAAACCTGAGTAATATCATCTCCGGCAGATTTTACAGCATTTGAAGAAAGAGATTTTCCTAAAAGTTCTAATTCATATTGACTTTGTCTTTTTTTATCAGTAATTGCGTCTTCAGCAAAAGTAAGAGCCTTTCCGTAATCATTTAAATCAAAATAATACAAAGATTGTCTGTAAAGAGAAAGGTAATTATTGTTCTGAGCAAATAATGAGACTACAAAAAATAAAAAAGTACTCACAAAAATTAATTTTTTCATTTTCTTACTTACCCTATTAAAATAACTATAAAGATTCAAGTTCCTGCATAAAAATTTTATCCAAATTTTGCAGATCTTTTTCATCTTTAATGGGAAGAGTTTTTACAACTTTTCCTTGCTTAAAAATTATAGCTTTATCATTGCTGCCTGCAATTCCAAGATCGGCATGTTTACCCTCTCCAGGACCATTAACAATACAGCCCATTACTGCAACTGTAATATTTTTATCCATTGAAAGTAATTTTGTCTGCCAACGGTCTACAAAGGAATGGACATCAAAACCTATTCTACCACAACGGGGACAGGAAACTAACTGAACACCACCCTTTCTTTTACCACACTCGCGTAAAATATTAAGACCTGCAATTACTTCATTTTCTTCGGAAGAGGATAAACTAACTCTTATAGTATCTCCTATATTTTCGGAAAGCAAAGTATTAAAAGCAATTGTTGATTTTACAAGACCGCCAATTAAAGGGCCTGCTTCGGTTACTCCCAAATGCAGGGGATTATTATATTCTCTTGCGTAAAATTCATTACATTCAATAGTTTCTTTTACGTCTGAAGATTTCATGCTCACAACATATTGATCAAAATTCAATTTATCAAAAACTTCAGCTTCTCTAACGGCGGTTTTACAAAGTCCTTCTGAACGGGTGATTTTTCCAAGAGCAATTTCTTTTTGTAAATCAGCAGGAAGTGAACCAGAATTAATACCAATTCGAATTGCAACTCCATTATCCTTACAGGCTTGAACTACTTTCTGGGTATTTTCAAAAGAACCGATATTTCCAGGATTGATTCTGATTGCGGCAACATTTCCATTTAAACATTCCAGTGCTAATTTATAATCAAAATGAATATCAGCAACTAAAGGCATATTTGTTTTTTCTGCAATAAGACAAAGGCCTTTTGCACTTTCAATATCTGGGACTGCAAAACGAATAAGATCACAGCCAAGAATTTGAAGCGAATTTATTTTTTGAATAATTGAATCTAATTTTTGAGAATTAGTAGAAAGATTATTTATAGAATCTTTCCACATTGTTTGTAAAGAAACAGGAGAATCCCCACCAATTGATATGCGCTTGGTAATACCTTTTCCCCCAAGGAATACTTTCTTTGTCATATTATGATTATATCATAAATGAATAAAATAATCTCTGATTTAACATAAGGTTTAAATTGAATGGCTAAAATATCGCCATTCAATTTAACTTAGAGTTTCTTGCGAAACTCTTATATTGCGAATCAAATATCCTCGGTTGTTGAAACAACCTGCGGTATTTGATTTTAAGGAAGGAATAAAAAAAGCACTGTCATTTGACAGTGCTGATGAATTTTTGGAACGATTATGTCAAGGCACGCTTCGCTCAGGGCCTTGACATGCTCGTTTCGCATAGTTATACGATTATGTCAAGGCACGCTTCGCTCAGGGCCTTGACATAATCGTTTCGCATAAGTATCCGCAAGGATACTTATGCGATCATAGAGAATACCATGGCGAAGAGGGCTACTGATTCACAGAGACCTACTACCATGATGTATTGTGCAAAACCTTTTCCTGTTTCACCGAGGGCATCTGAACCGGCAGCACCGGCTTTTCCCTGAGCTATAGCAGAGAACATCATTGCTAAACCTGAAGCAATACCAAGACCTAAAGCCATTCCTGGGTTTTCTGCGCCCAATGTCTTTAATTTAATGTTCATTAAAAGGAAACCGTAAATAGTCTGTGTCAAAGGTGCACCAGCAAATACTGTAAGAATAAATGGAGCTGGTTTGTTATTCATATAGCAACGTTTCCAGGCTCCGATAGCTCCCTGTCCTGCAATTCCAATACCAATTGCTGATCCAATAGCAGCAATACCCATACAAATAGCAGCTCCAAGCATACCGAATGAAAATTCCATATTTTTCTCCTTAAAGCCTGTACAAAGGCTTATTTATTTTCTTATATAGTCCTCATAACTGAGGTATTAAATCTACAATTGTAGATGTTTATTATTTTTCGCTAAATGGCTGGTATTTTTTACCTGACCATGAAACACCAAGGTGCTGTGAGAATTCCAATGTATTCAAACGAACACCATGAACGATTACAGAAAGTAAGTTTAAGATCATATTTAATCCGTGACCAAAACCAAGCAATAAAACGGCAGCAAGGAACAATATTGCATGACCTAAAATAGGACCTGCTAATGTATTAACTGTGTTTGAAATTGCGGCACCGGCCAAACCTACAGCCCACAATCGGATGTAAGAAACGATATCTGAGAATACGTTTACAACACCAAGTAAAACTGAAATGATATTTTTACAGCTTTCAAGAATTGATTTTCCTACACTACCTTCGTAATTTGAGAAAACAAAACTTAATACAAATCCAACTGCAATTAATGATACTTCAATTTTACCGATTGGTACATTTCCAATACTTCCGAGCATTGGGAAAACTTGTGAATTAACTACCATTGAAAGTACAATCCACAACATACCAATAAGTTGCATAAGTGAACCGATATCACCTAAGGCTTTAACGCCATGTTTTTCCTGGAAATTTCGTTTTGTAGCTTTAATATGTGCTATTGAAAGCTGTAATAAAGCAAGAGCAAAACAGAAAATCTGGAGGTTTTGATCTTTAGTTAAACCAAAATCACTACCTTTTACCCAGAAAGGTTGCCAGATTACATCACTATAAGCACCAGAAATTAATGGTATAGAAGCTTTTCTTAACCATTCTGGTAATAATGATGGGTCAATACCAAACCAGGTACAGGTAACTGTTCCCCATACCACAGTTGATAAACCTAAAAGTAGCATTAAGCCTAAGAAAGGAGAACTTGCCTTTTTTGCAGCCTTGTTTTTAATTAATAAAATCAAAGCAACAATTGTAACAAGTAAACCATATCCACCATCACCAAAAATCATTCCAAAGAAAATTGAGAAGAATAATAGGAACCAGCCTGAAATATCATATTCGTTATAACCTGGTACAGTTCCTAAGAAATCTGTGAGTGGATAAACCAAACTTACAAATTTATTATTCTTAAGTTTTGTTGGAACTTCAGAATCTTCTCTGTCAGCATCTTCATAAGCAAGAGCCCAATTATTTTCCTGACAGGCTTTCTTGAAATTTTCTATTTCGGCTTTTGGAACGTATCCGCTAACCCATGCCAAATCTGTTTCTTCTCCTTCAGACTCATGTTCCATACCGGCATTTACATTTTCAAATTCAATGTCCGATTCAAGAGCCTTTCGGTAAGCAACAATCTGTGGAAGATATTTAGCATTCTGATAATAGAATTCTTCAATTGATTCAATTTCTTCTGAATCTTTTACAATTTCCTTTTCCAAATCTTCTGTAGACATTCTTGGGAAAGCAACTTCAAAAGCTTCAGGAAGAAGATTTTCAGGTCTCCCCTGTCCTCCGTTTAGGATTAAGAATCGTCTTGTTTTCTTGTCTTCATTTACAAGAACAGTTTCGATTGCAGAATCAATAAGAGGATATTTTTCACTAGGAATTTCATACATCTTAAGTTGAATACCTTTTTCTGCAAGATATTCAAAATCCTTAAGATTTACATCTCCCCAGTCAACAAAACGATCAAGTTCATTTCTATCATTTGTAATTTCTTCACTTAGTGATTTTTTTCTATCGTATTTTGCAACAATTTCACTAGCAAGCTTTACAATTTCTTCATTTGATAATTTATCAACGGAAGGTGAACCTTTTTTCTGTTTTGGTAATTTAATTTCACCTAATAAACTTTCAGATAAAATTGTATTACTTGTAATTTCCTTAAAGGCATTTAGTTTTTCGCTGGAACCTTCAAGTTTTTCAAGATGTACAAGACCAACTTTTCTTAAAGTTTTAAGTGACTCTTCTTTGCCTTTATTGAGAAGTACAATAGAGACTTTCATCATTGGTTCAATCATTTAGCAGCCTCCATTTCTTCATCAATTTTAGCTTGCAATTTTTTCTTAGAAATCTTACTTCTAACAACCGCAGCTGTCTGTTCATCGCCCAGATAAACAGATATTTTTTTAATATTAGCTTTAGCTTCAGGAATTTTTACTTTTTCAAACAAATTAACACGTTGTGTTGTTGTTTTTAATTCCTGAGAAAGTAGACGAACTTGTTCATCAAGAACTTCTGCTTCCAAGTCTAAAGATAAGGCTTTTTCCATTCTATCTGCAGCCATATCAATCCAGAGTGGAGTTTCATATAAATCATAATCACCCCGTCCGAAATCAGCGCCTTCATAAATTGGAATTGTAACTCCCGCAATATTTCCAGTACCTTTTTTGATATTTTTTACAGTAACCATATCTGGCTTAAAAGCTTCTCTTTCACCAAATACTGCAATCCACTGGTCAAATTCTTTTTCAAGATTAACCCTGGCTGCTCGTACTTCTTTAGCCTTAGCGTCAATTGTGCGGATTTCTGTTTGAAGCTGTTGTTTCTTGAGCATAAGAGTTGGCAGATATCGGTTAAACATCTTTAACTGATCTTTCTGTACCTTGAGCTCATTTTTTGTCAGCTTAATTTTTGCCATTCAATGTTCTCCATTAAAATCCAAACTCTGATTAAGTAAAACTTAATCCCACACAATTAATTTTTTGGCCAATATTCTTCGATAAGTGAAGTTTTAAGACCTGTTTCTTCTGGTTCAAAACATTCAGAAAGAATCTTCCATCCAAGATCAAGTGCATCTTCCAAAGGAATATTTTTTGAAAGATCCATCATGTTTTCTTCGAACTTCTGACCATAAGTAAGTAATTTTTCATCCCAGGCACTCATATTGAAACCCATAGATTTCTTTTCGAGAGTGTCTTTATAAGCAGAATAAAGACGAATCATACCATCCATCAAAGCACGATGGTCTGGTCTTGTTGAACCGTTAACATTCTGTTTAAGACGAGACAAAGATCCAAATGGTTCAATACGTCCACCTTTAAGGTAGTACTGACCTTCTGTAATATAACCTGTGTTATCTGGAACTGGGTGAGTTACATCATCACCAGGCATTGTTGTTACAGCAAGAATTGTTACAGAACCGGCAGAATCAAAATCTACAGCCTTTTCGTAACGAGCGGCTAACTGTGAATACAAATCTCCAGGATATCCACGATTAGATGGTACCTGTTCCTGGGTAATAGCAATTTCCTTCATTGAGTCTGCAAAGTTTGTCATATCAGTAAGAAGTACAAGGACATCTTTACCTTTAAGAGCAAACTGTTCAGCAACTGCAAGTGAAAGATCAGGAATTTTCTGACATTCTACAGTTGGGTCAGCAGCGGTATGAATAAACATTACAGTCTTTGAAAGAGCACCACCATCTTCAAGAGTTTTCTTGAAATAAAGGTAGTCATCATATTTAAGACCCATACCACCAAGAACGATTACATCAACTTCAGCCTGCATAGCAATACGGGCAAGCAACTGATTGTAAGGTTCACCAGAGATTGAGAAAATTGGAAGTTTCTGAGAAACAACCAATGTATTGAACATATCAATCATAGGAATACCGGTACGAATCATACGTTTTGCCATAATACGTTTTGAAGGGTTTACTGAAGGTCCACCAATTGTAACAAGTGAATCTGCAAGAACAGGTCCATTATCACGAGGTTCAGCAGAACCATTAAAAATACGTCCCAACAAATTATCAGAGAAAGAAACTTCCATCTGATGTCCAAGGAATTTAATGTGGTCACCAGTTGAAATACCACGACCACCGGCAAATACCTGTAAAGAAACAACGTCACCGTCAATTTTATTTACTTCTGCTAAGGATTTTCCGAAACGAGTTTCGATTTCAGCAAGTTCACCATATGCAACATTGTCAGCTTTTACTGTAATTACGCTACCTACGATGGATTCAATTTTACTATAAACTTTGTTCATAATTATTCACCATCCTTAATCATAGCTGCAACTTCATCACGTACCTTACCTTTGCAAGATTCATAATGAGAATCAACAGATTTTTCGTTTTCGGCAAATTTATCAGACTTCCATTCAGAATAGTTCCAGTCGATAAATTTCTGTCTAAGCTGATTGAAGAAGTTACGTGCTGTATCTTTATCATTCAAATCAAAATCTGAACCAAGAATCTGTAATACTTTTGTAAATACATATTTCTGGCGTTCAACACTAACTGCACCATCAACTTCATCAAATGAGTTCTGCTGCATATAAACTGCATCAAGGAAATCACTCTTAAGATATTCAATGTAATCTTCTGTTGTTGTACCGTCTTCACCGACAACTTTCATCATCTGATTAACTTCTACACCACGAAGATATACTTTTCTTGCATAAGCAACCCAGTCTTCACGAATAACTGATTTATATTTAGACCATGAAATAATTGGGTCAATTGCAGGATATTTACGAGCATCTGAACGTTCACGAGAAAGACCGTGGAATGCACCAACAACCTTTAAAGTTGCCTGAGTAACTGGTTCTTCAAAGTTACCACCGGCAGGAGATACTGTACCACCAATTGTTACAGATCCAACAGAACCATCACGCATACGAACAATACCGGCTCTTTCATAGAAGGCAGCGATATATGATTCAAGATATGCAGGGAATGCTTCTTCTCCAGGGATTTCCTCAAGACGACCAGACATTTCACGAAGTGCCTGTGCCCAACGAGAAGTTGAATCGGCAAGCAGCAATACGTGTAAGCCCATCTGACGATAATATTCAGCCAAAGTAACTGATGTATAAACTGAAGCTTCACGAGAAGCAACAGGCATTGATGAAGTATTACAAATAATGATTGTTCTTTCCATCAATGAACGACCAGTTCTTGGGTCTTTAAGTTCTGGGAATTCTTTAATTGTTTCTACAACTTCACCGGCACGTTCACCACAAGCAGCGATGATTACGATATCTACATCGGCATTTCTTGAAGTTGTATGCTGAAGAACTGTTTTACCAGCACCGAAAGGACCTGGAATACAATAAGTTCCACCTTTTGATACAGGATAGAAAGTATCAATAAGACGAACCTGTGTAACCATTGGTTGACTTGGAGCAAGACGTTCAGCATAACAATCAACAGCACGTTTTACAGGCCATTTAAAAGCCATCTTTAAAACATGATCATTACCCTTTTCGTCAGTTACAACTGCCATTTCATCTTCAATTGTATATGAACCAGCAGCAGTAACCTTTTTTACTGTGTACATTCCTAATAAATCAAAAGGAACTAAAATCTTATGTGTAAATGGACCTTCTGGAACAGTTCCAATTGGATCTCCACGAAGAAGTTTATCTCCAACTTTTACTGTAGGTGTCCATTCCCATTTTTTATCTTTTGGAAGAGGATCAACATAAACACCTCTTTCAAGGAAGAATCCGGCTTTTTCAGCAACTAAAGGCAAAGGATTCTGTAAACCATCAAATGTCTGACCAAGAAGTCCTGGTCCTAATTCTGCAGAAAGAAGATCACCCATTAAATCTACTTTGTCACCGGTTTTAATTCCCTGTGTCATTTCGAAAATCTGCATCTGAGCTTTGTTTCCGCGGATACGGATGATTTCGCCTCTAAGCTTTTTTCCGTCAACATTTACGTAGCCTACTTCATTCATAGAAACTGGACCATCAAATTCGATAGTTACCATGTTTCCATTAATGCCGACTACTTTTGCATTTGTATCCGTCATTTATTATCTCCGTTATTTTCAAGAATATTATCGTATATCTTATGATAAGAAGTTTTACCATTTTCGACTTCAAATTTTCTCATACGTTCTACAAGAAGGAGTTTCAAGCCATAGGCATACACTGCATCAATTGAAAAATTATCCATAGGTCTTAAATCATCTAGCAAGTGTAACCTGTATTCATAAAGAAACTGTTCTGCACTTAAAGGACTATCCATTCCAACAGCAGTTCTGGCAGCTGAAATTATATCAGCAGTCATTCCGGCAGGAAGTTGAATACTTTCCTTTTTCATTTTCTGTGCACGAATCTGTGCAAGAGCAAAGCGCAAGTTTCTTTCTTTTTCATACCAAGTATCTAAAAAAGCAGAACCTGTCGAATTTAATTCCTTTGGAGGAACTAAAGAAAGTGCATTTACATTGACTTTTTCATCTTCAGAAATAAATCTACAGGCAACCTCGCGAAATTCTTCACTGGTTAAAGGCAGATTACTTTTACTTTCTGCTGATGAGATATTTGGTAATTGAGAAACCAAATAATAATAAGCCACTATTTTGCATCCTTTGCTGCTTCTTTTAACAAGCCAGCTACCTTTGGATTAAGATATGCTGCAAACATTTCAGCTAAACTTTCAGCGGAATAATCATAATAGGCAGCACCATTTTTTACTCCGATTCTGAATCCTGCAGATAAAGTCTTATCAGGCTTAATTTCCAGCCCTTTTGCAATTTCTGCCTTTAATTCAGCGGTGAAAGATTTTTCTAAGTCTTTAAGATCCTTTTCACTTAATAAAACAGATAATTCAGAAGCATCAGAATTTTTTACCCAGGCTTTTACAGTCTCTGGAACTAATTTTTCTAACACTTTTGTTGATTCAGCTTTTTCTGTCTCAGCTTGAATAAGTCCGTCCAATTCATTGACTAAAGAATCTTTGAACGATAAAAGCATATTTCTGCCAGCTTGAGTAATAGCTTCGTCACTTGCTTTTTCCAGGCGTTCAGTTTCAAGTTTTGCATTTTTAATGATTTCTGCAGCCTTGTTCTGAGCCTCAGCAATAATTGATTCGGCTTTTTTTTCTGAATCTGAAATAATTTTATCAGCTTCAGCTTTGGCAGATGCAATACCATCTTGTTTGATTTTGTCAATCAATACCTGTAATTGTACATCCATAAAATACCCTCATCACATAACTAGTATGTCAAAATTTTTAATAGATTAATTATACCCATAAAAAATGAGTTTTCAAACTATATTAAAACTAATAACTATTTATTTAAAAGTTAAGAAATTTACCCAACTTTAAATAAATAGTTTTGTTTAAAAGAGAAAAATGTAATTTTTTTAAGAAAATTAATTGATCTTAAAAGAATAAATTGTTTTTGCCTTCATCAACTGTCCAGCTTTTAAGATTGAAGAAGGAAATTCATCTTTATTTGGAGAATCTGGGAAAGCCTGAGTTTCTAAACAGAAGGCTCCATGATTTTTATAGTGATCACCATTTTTACCAATTATTCCGTTAATAAAGTTTCCTGTATAGAATTGACAACCTTCCATATTAGTAAAGACTGTCATTTCGTGATTTGTTTCAGGAGATTTTACAGTACAGAATTCAACTAAATCATCATCGCTTAAAGGAACAGCAGTTTGAGTTTTTTCAGGATCATAAATTTCTGTAACATAACAATGATCATAACCAACTCCAACTTTTGCAATATCCTGACCGATAGCTTTTTCCTGAGTAAAATCAAAAGGGGTTCCACTGACATCAAGAATATTTCCGTTTGGAATTAATTTTGAATTAACATCAAGTCTGTAAGAAGAATTCATTTTTAAAAGATGATTATAAATTGAACCTTTTCCAGCAAGATTAAAATAAGCGTGATTTGTAATATTAATAGGAGTATCCTGATCGCATTTAGCATTGTAAATACAATTAAGATTATTATTTTCGTCCAATAAATAAGTTACAGATAATTCAAGATTTCCGGGGAAGCCCTGTTCACCGTCTGGAGAAAGTCTTGTAAAAGTTACCCCGGCAGTATTTTTATCTTTTACGATTTTAGAAGACCAGAGCATTTTGTCATAACCTTCAAATCCACCGTGTAAAGTGTTTGGGCCATCGTTTTTGTCTAATTCATAAGTCTTATTATTAAGATCAAAAGAGGCCTTCCCAATTCTGTTTGCAAAACGACCAACAATTGCTCCAAAACAGAATTTTGTATTTAACCAGCCGTCTAAAGTTGAAAATCCAAGAAGAACATCGGTCTTTTTTTCTTTTCCCAATACGATACTGGTTAAAGTACAACCATAATCAGTACAAGAAAATGACATATTATCATTTGAAATTGTATAGAGTTTTACATCTCTACCATCAGATAAAGTTCCAAAAATCTTTTCTGTAATCTGCATTTTTTTAACGCTCCA